>JAPKAJ010000003.1 GCA_028825345.1 Arenicellales bacterium
AAACGGCAGATCTAACCGATAGTACTGCTGTGAATATGCTAGTGGAACAAATCGAGAATACGCTCGGGCCAGTAGATATTGTGATTAACAATGCGGGCATGGTCCAGATGGGTCGAGACGAGCCGAGTTCACCACTGCATCAAGTAAGCGATGAAAAGTGGCATTACGGTATCGATATTAATCTGACAAGTGCGTTTCTGGTTACCCGGGCGGTCCTTCCTGGAATGATGCAGCGCAAATATGGCCGAGTCGTTCATGTGTCTTCCGTAACCGGCCCGGTGGTGGGTATCGCAGGAAGCGCGGTTTATGGGACAGCCAAAGCCGGCATGCTCGGCATGGCGCGCTCTTTGGCTATTGAGGCAGGCCCAAGCAATATAACAATCAACTGTGTTGGGCCCGGATGGATTAAGACGGCGTCGAGCGGCGAAGAAGAGATTGTGGCGGGTGCATTTACACCAATCGGCCGGCCGGGCACTCCCGAGGAGGTCGGCCATGTTGCGGTATTTTTGGCAAGTGAAGAGGCCAGCTATATCACCGGTCAGCTGATCGTGGTGGATGGAGGTAACACCATCCAGGAGTATAAAGTCGCCTTACCCTGAAGGCGAATTGCCCATCGTATGTTTTTCGATCACCTGGAGCGCATCTTCAAGCTAAGCCTGCTTGGCGCGCTCACATTATTGGCCATGGCTTTTTTTCAAAAAGATCGGCTGCCTGCACCGAGTTTTTTTGATCAGACGGTTCTAACGCAGCCGCTGCAAACACCAACCCAAAGTCCTTCCTTTAAGACTCAAGTAAACGCTCAGACCTATACCGTAACCCCACTGTTTGACTATCAGTTGAACGGAGTTGTTGTAACCGATTACGAGAGCGGCTCCTTTGGGGATATCTATCATCACCGTCGTTGGAAAGATTTTCTTAATGTGAAGGATCTGTGTGTCGTGTGGGGCGAGAATGTAAGGTCTGATGTTTTTCGCAAAATGGCGTACGACAGTGGACCCTGGACCTGCTTTATACAGGCACCCGACCGACAGACGGCTAAGCAATTCAAGGATGATCAACTGTCCAATAATCATCTGTTGACTGACGACATCGATTTGCATCGCTTGATTATGAGTGCCGCGCCGGGAGATCAGATCATGATCAAAGGGATGTTGGCAAATTATGAGAACCAGGCGACCCGCTTTGAGCGAGGTACCAGTACCACACGAACTGATACCGGGAATGGTGCGTGCGAGACGGTATATGTCACTGATTTTGCAATCGTAAAAAAGGCCAACAGATTCTGGCGAACCGTTTATCGGATCGCGCTGTTCCTGGCCGGTGCATCAGCGCTGTGTTTTGTTGTTACGCTTATGGTCCGACCGGCCAAGAGGCCTTATGGATAAAAGCAGCTAGCAGTTAATGATTGGACTGGTGTAATTGGTTTTAGGGTAAAAAAATCCCGGGCATCAGCCCGGGATTTGTGCAGTTTTAATTGGCTTAGTCGAGATAGCTGCGCAGTTTTTCCGATCGAGTGGGATGGCGCATTTTGCGTAGCGCCTTGGCTTCGATCTGGCGTATGCGCTCGCGGGTTACATCGAACTGTTTGCCGACTTCTTCCAGGGTATGGTCGGTATTCAGGCCGATGCCAAAACGCATGCGGATCACCTTGGATTCGCGTTCGGTCAGGCTGTTGAGGATGGCGTCCGTTGCTCCAGTCAGGCCTGAGGTCAAGGCGGCTTGTTCGGGTGCCTCGACGTTCTTGTCCTCAATAAAGTCGCCCAAGTGTGAGTCATCGTCGTCACCGATCGGGGTTTCCATGGAGATAGGTTCCTTGGCGATCTTGAGTACTTTTAGAATCTTGGCTTCAGGCATATCCATGCGCTCGGCAAGTTCCTCGGGCAAGGCTTCGCGACCCTCTTCTTGCAGAATTTGGCGAGAGACGCGGTTCAGCTTGTTAATGGTCTCAATCATGTGCACCGGGATACGGATGGTACGTGCCTGATCAGCAATCGAGCGGGTGATCGCCTGGCGGATCCACCAGGTGGCATAGGTCGAGAACTTGTAGCCGCGGCGATACTCAAACTTGTCCACGGCTTTCATGAGGCCGATGTTGCCTTCCTGGATCAGGTCGAGGAACTGTAATCCACGGTTGGTATATTTCTTAGCGATTGAGATAACCAGGCGCAGGTTAGCCTCGATCATCTCTTTTTTGGCGCGTCGGGCTTTTGCTTCGCCTATGGACATGCGCCGATTAACTTCCTTAATCTGTTTGATACGCAGACCCGAGATATTTTCCAGATGCTGGAGTTTGTTGCGCAGGCTTTCAAGCTCCTGAGCGTGGGCTTTGAGGATATCTTTGTCGCCTTCTTTGCCGCGCATCATGCTGCGAACCCAGAAAAGCTCGGCTTCCCGGCCAACGAACTTTGAAATAAAAGTTTTGCGTGTAACCCGTGCCTTGCGTACACAGATTCGGGTGATGGCTCTTTCCAACCGGCGCACCTCGTCAACAATTTCGCGCATCACCTGCGAGAGGTAGTCGATCTGGCGGGGTGCCAGGCGAATCTCCATTAGCTCAGCCGACAGTTTGTCCTGGTATTTTTCTACCTGTGAGGCGCCGATACCGTAGCGGCTTTTGCAGCGCTCCAGTCTCTTAAACCCCTTGCGGATGCTCTCGAAACGCTCCTTGGCCTCTTCTGGATCAGGCCCTAGCGGCGCGTTGCTGGTGCCGTCCTCATTCGGCGGCGCGGGCTGAGGAATCTCCTCCTCTATTGCGTTGGGATCGATAAAGCGAACCAGCAGTTCGGTAAGTTTTATCTTTCCGGCATCTACTTCATCGGCAAGGCGGACGATTTCAGTAATTACCACGGGCGCTGAGGCAAAGGCATTCACGCTTTGGACGATACCGTCCTCAATACGTTTGGCCAGGCGTATCTCATCCTGGCGGGTCAGTAGTTCGACAGTACCCATTTCGCGCATGTACATGCGTACCGGATCGGTCGTGCGACCAAACTCGCTTTCCACCGCGGTGGTCAGTACCGCCTCGGCTTCTTCGACTACCTCCTCGTCATCGCTGTTGGCCGTTTTCAGTAGCAGGGAGTCTGCATCCGGCGCGGCATCGTAGACCTCGATGCCAAGGTCGTTGATCATGTTGACCACCGTTTCGATCTGATCGGTGTCATTCATGTCTTCCGGAAGGTGATCGTTAATCTCACGGTAGGTAAGGAAGCCTCGTTCCTTACCCTTGATGATCAGCTGTTTGAGTTCGGATTGCTGGCTTTGACTATCTGTAGACACGAGGCCCCCTGGAAATAATGCTGAATGAGGTAAAAAACCGATCAATTATATCATGCGGTTTTTCGTCAAACCCGCAGGTTTCAGTCGTCTTCTCGACTGTGACGCAATCTTGCGCGCTGACGATAAAGGTCGGCAAGACGGCTTTTGCTGCCTTCATCGAGATCCTCCTGGGCGGCACGCGCTACCAGCTTATTGATTGATTGGGCCAGCGCCTGGTCTTCGAGCGTGACCAGAGTTTCGGCGAAAAACGGTGAGAATTGTTCCTGCTCTAGTAGATGGTCTTTACTTGCCAGTTTTTCAAGGGTGCCAGCGTCATTGGTATCCCGAAATCGCTCAATCAGCCCTGCGGTGGTCAGCTTTGGGTTAGATGCGGCAATCCCATGCAGCTGTTTCAAAAGAGCCACTCCAGGCTCTGTGGTTTGTGGGTCGAGATGCTCGGGCAGGACATGCGCTGCAGCGAGCCCTGGCCGCTGCAGCAAAAGGCTGATAGCGGTCGCCATTGGCGTCAGCCGCTGAGTCGTATTGCTTTTTGGGCGAGATTGACCCCTCGAGGCAGGAAGAGGGGTCACCCCCGATGAGCGGACCCCGGTCTGCTCGCGCAGCCGCTGGAGCATGAGTTCGCGCAACGGGCCTTCAGGGATTCTGGCCAGCAGGGGCTTGGCCAATTCCACCAGCCGCGCCTTACCGTCTATCCGCGTCAGGTCTGTTTCGCTGGCGAGCTTTTCGAACAGAAAATCGGGCAGTGGCTTGGCATTGGCACTGCGGTCACGCATGCTTTGCGCGCCCTCCTTGCGTACCAGGGAGTCCGGATCTTCACCATCGGGCAGGAAAAGAAAGCTGGCCTGCCTGCCACCGCCCAGTTCCGGTAGGGCTGTTTCGAGAGCCCGCCAGGCTGCTGCACGGCCCGCCTGGTCACCGTCAAAACAGAAGATGATCGAGGGTGCGAGGCGAAACAACCGTTGCAGGTGAGCGGTTGTGGTTGCAGTACCCAGTGTGGCGACTACGTTGTCGATGCCGTACTGGGCCAGGGCAACTACATCCATATATCCCTCGACCACCAGCGCATGGCCTTGCTGAGCGATCGGCGAGCGGGCCCGGTGCAGGTTGTACAGTTCTGAGCCTTTATGAAAGACCGGCGTTTCGGGTGAGTTGAGGTATTTGGGTTCGCCATCACCGATGATGCGCCCACCAAAAGCAACCACCCGGCCTTTACTGTCATGAATTGGAAAAATGACCCGGGAGCGAAAACGATCGTAGTAGCCTCCGGACTGTCGAGTCGCGACCAGGCCTGCCCGCGCCATGATCTCCAGTGCTTTGGCATCATCGGCTGCAGTTTGAGCCAGATTATCCCAACCGGGTGGGGCGAACCCCAAATCAAAAAGCGCTGCGATCTCCCCAGTGAGTCCGCGTTTTTTCAGGTAGGCAATGACTTCGGCTGACCCTTCATGGCTGCGCAACTGTTCTTTGAAAAAACGATTTGCCTTAGATAAAGACTCGAGCAGGGCCGGCGTGACGGTATCCGGGGCACGCTCCGGGCCGGTATCAGGCATTTCCAGGCCTGCAGCCTGGGCCAACTCTTCAATCGCCTCGACAAAACTCAACCGGTCGAACTCCATCAAAAAGCCGATGGCACTGCCGTTGGCGTTGCAGCCGAAGCAGTGGTAGAACTGTTTTGTTGAACTGACTGTAAACGAGGGGGTGTTCTCATTGTGAAAAGGGCAGCAGGCCTTAAAATCTTTGCCGCCCTTTTTCAAAGGAACGCGCTGGTCTACCACCTCGACGATGTCGATGCGTGCGAGCAGTTCGTCAATAAATTCCCGGGGAATTTTGCCGCTCATCGTCTCTCATACCTCATTGATCAGCAGGATATTAGCATTCAGGTTTTTCCCGACCTTATTCCTTGAGCAGTAGCCTTTCACCCGGGTAGACTTCCCGGTCTGTGAGGTGAAGCGCCCAAGGTAGATTTAAAGATGAGTACTATTTCAACCCAAGCCACGCCTTTGCCTGAAAGCCGACGTATCCCCCCCGACCCCGCTGTGGCGTCCTGGTTGCTGGCATGCTGCGCTCTGGTTTTCTGCATGGTGGTCCTGGGGGGCGTGACTCGCCTAACCGACTCTGGCCTATCGATGGTGCGATGGGAGCCCGTATCCGGGATATTGCCTCCGCTCAGCCAGAGTGCCTGGGAGGATGAATTTGATCATTACCGCGAGTATCCAGAGTACCGCAAGGTCAATACTGGAATATCGCTGGCCGAGTTCAAAACCATTTTCTACTTCGAGTACGCTCACCGGGTACTGGGCCGGTCCATCGGCTTGGTGTTCGCACTGGGGTTTTTCTATTTTCTCTGGCGCCGGCGCTTGCCGCCAGCACTGGCACCGCATCTCATCATCATGTTCGCCCTGGGAGGACTGCAGGGACTGCTCGGGTGGTACATGGTGAAAAGTGGACTGATCGACGTGCCACAGGTCAGCCAGTATCGCCTGGTGGCCCATCTTGGTGCCGCCATTTTGATCTACCTTTATATGCTCTGGGTGGCATTTGGCCTGCTTGAGCATCGGCCAGCACCTGCGGTAGCGACTGCTATTCGCCGTGCAGTCAGGGGCTTGGGATTGCTGGCATTGATCACAGTGTTGTCGGGTGGTTTCGTTGCTGGCCTCAAAGCCGGGCACGCCTTCAATACCTTCCCTCTGATGGCAGGTCAATGGATTCCGTCGGGTTATATCGTGCTTGATCCTGTGTGGCGCAACTTCTTTGAGAACATACCCACTGTGCAGTTCAATCATCGGCTGCTGGCGATTTCAACCTTCATTCTGGCACTCGTTTTGGCTTTTCGGATCGTTCGCGATCCGCAGTTAGAAGGTCAGCGTGGGCCGGCACTGTTGCTGGCAGGGGTCGCGACGGTGCAGGTGGCACTGGGTATCAGTACACTGCTGATGCACGTGCCGGTAACTCTGGCGGCAGCCCATCAGGGTATGGCGCTCGGGTTACTCAGCGTCATACTGTACCTAATCTTTAAGTTGCGGCATTCGGTTGGCCGCTGAGGATGGCTGAGGGGTCTTAGACCGAGAGTTTCTGTTTGATAGTGTTACTCACGGCGCCCATATCAGCGCGGCCCTGAACACGGGGTTTGAGCCAGCCCATGACTTTACCCATATCGCGCACGCTTTGTGCATCGGTTTCAATCAGAGCCTTATTGATCAATTCGGCAAGTTCACCTTCGGCGAGTTGTTCCGGTAGGTAGGTTTCCAGCACCGCCAGCATGACGGCTTCTTTTTGAACCAGGTCGTCTCGCGCTCCTTGCTCAAATTGGGCAATGGAATCGCGCCCTTGCTTGATCATTTTCTGGATCACTGCCAGGACTTCTTCATCGCCAAGTTCGACACGCTCATCGATTTCGCGCCGCTGAATAGCAGCGCGCAGCAGGCGAATGGCGTCAAGCCGTACGGATTCCCTGGCACGCATCGCCTCTTTCATCTCGGCGACGATGCGCTCTTTGAGCGTGGTCACAAAAGCTGGGGATTAACTAGGGCGTAGGGGAGGCGGACTTAGTGAGCGCGCATCCGCGAGGGGTTCTGACGGGCCAGGCGCTTCTTTTCACGCTTTTCGGCGGCCGCGCCGTCACGTTTGCGTACGGTAGTTGGCTTCTCGTAGTGCTCGCGACTGCGTGATTCGGTAAAGACACCGGCCTTTTCGCAGGCGCGGCGGAAACGTCGTAGGGCGACGTCAAACGGCTCATCCGGCCGAACTTTCACTGAAGGCATAGACTGCTCTCCGGGCAATCAAAAAGGTCGCGTATTCTACTCAGAAAATGCGCAAAAGTACATGCCATGCCTTGATTTTGTGGGGGCATGCTAGAGGGAGAAATTTTCGTCAAAGGGTTCCTCACCTTCTACCACCGGCAAACTGAGCGCATTACTGCAGTGTCCCCAGCCACCGTTGTACAGGCGAACATCCGGGTAGCCCAGGTGTTTCAGCTGCATATACGCAAGGCTCATGCGAAAGCCGTCATGGCAGTAGGCGTAAATGGTTTGTTCCGGCGGGACTGCGCTATATACCGTGGCCAGGGCCTCGTCATCCAGCGGACAACCTCAAGCCAGGGATAGGGGATTGGGCCATAAGCGGGGTACTCCTTCGAAATGGGGCTTTGTAAAAAGATCAAGCGTAGGCCGATATAATTCACATCTTCAAGCAATCGCATTTTACGCAAAATTATTCAGGCTTTGTGCCTGTGGGGTATCACATTGCTGGTTCTGGGTATAGAAACGTCTTGTGACGATACTGGCGCTGCGGTTTTTGATACCGAGCGGGGCTTGCGTTCCCACGCTTTGGCGTCGCAGGTTGAAATTCACGCCCCTTACGGTGGCGTGGTGCCCGAGCTTGCGGCTCGAGACCATGTACGTGTGCTGATGCCGCTGGTGCGCCAGGTTCTAAAAACAGCGGCTGTGCCAGGGCGCGATATCGATGGGATAGCCTACACCGCAGGGCCGGGCCTTACCGGGGCATTATTGGTGGGCGCCTCACTTGGACGTGCCCTGGCCTGGGCCTGGCAGGTCCCATCTGTGGGCGTTCATCACATGGAGGGGCACCTGTTGGCGCCGATGCTCGAAGACGAGTCCCCGACTTTCCCATTCGTTGCACTATTGGTATCAGGAGGACACACCTTGCTGGTGGACGTCCTGGGTGTCGGCCGTTATCGGCTTTTGGGCAGTACTTTGGATGATGCAGTGGGCGAGGCCTTTGATAAAACCGCGAAACTGCTGGGGCTGAGTTATCCCGGCGGCCCAGCTATCGCTGCAGTTGCTCGCAACGGTGATTCGACGCGTTGGCGTTTCCCTCGGCCCATGACAGACCGCCCTGGATTGGATTTTAGTTTTAGTGGCCTAAAGACCTATACCCGAAACGCGGTACCCGAAGGAGGGTTGGATGAGCAGACTATTGCCGATATTGCGTGCGCGTTCCAGGATGCCGCGGTTGATACCCTGGTAATCAAGAGTCGTCGGGCTCTGGAACAGACCGGCCGGCGCCGACTGGTGGTCGCCGGTGGGGTAGGCGCAAATGAAGAGTTACGCCAGCGCTTAAAGGCGATGACAATGGCCTGCAACAAGGTGGTTTACTATCCTCGGTTCGAGTTCTGTACCGATAATGGCGCCATGATCGCTTACGCCGGCAGCCTCAGGCTGCAGGCCGGCCAGCATGAGGGGCTGGATTTTTCTGTACGCGCGCGATGGAGCCTCGCCGACCTTCCCGACTTGAAACAGGGCGCTGCCTAGTTTTTCTGGCCGATACGTGACTCGGTTCCACTGACCAGCTGGCGAATATTCTGGCGGTGGCGCCACACCAGGATGAGAGCCAGTATCGCGGCAAGCGTCGCATAAGCCGGTTCTTCAGTAATCCACCAGGTATACGCTGGTGCGCTTACCGCACTGACAAGTGCCGCTAGCGACGAGTAACGGAATATCGCAGCCACTCCCAGCCAGGTCAGGGCCAGGGCGAGGGCCAGTAGCGGATTGATAGCGCCAAAAACACCTAGCGCAGTTGCTACGCCCTTGCCGCCCTTAAAAGCGAAAAAGACTGGAAACAGGTGTCCCACAAAAGCCCCGCCGCCAGCCAGACTGATGATCAGCGGCTCACCGGACCACCAGAGCGCGGCCAGCACCGGCAATATGCCTTTGAGAACATCGCCTGCAAGGGTGAGTACTGCTGCCGGCTTGTTGCCAAGACGCAGGACATTAGTGGCACCCGGGTTGCCGGAGCCCTCGCTGCGTGGGTCAGGCAGATGCATCAGTCGCGAGACCAGCACAGCGCTTGATATAGATCCCATCAGGTATCCGGCAAGTGAGAAAATCAAGTATTCCATTTCAGCAGATTACACTGGGGTTTGGGTCAGTACTGGCTAAAGTATAAACTGCGGTTGGATACAGCCGGCTGACAAGGGGAAACGCATTGGATACGATTTTTGTACATGGCCTGGTGGTTGAATGCGTGATCGGGGTTTGGGAGTGGGAGCGACAGATCACCCAGAAACTGATTATTGATCTGGATATGGACTTGGATATCAAGGCAGCAGTTGCCAGCGATGCGCTTGAGGATACCCTGAGCTATAAGGACGTCGCCAAACGGGTGAGCACCTATGTACGCGACGCCGAGGCGAACTTGGTAGAAACCCTCGCTGATGGTATCGCGACACTATTATCTGAGGAGTTCGGTGTAAAGTGGTGTCGCGTGCGCATCAACAAGCGCGGCGCAGTCACTGGGGCCGGGGATGTAGGTGTTGAGATCGAGCGCGGCAGTCGCTGAATGTGGCCGGTTGTTGTCAGCCTGGGGAGTAATATCGAGCGCGAAACTAATCTTCGCATTGCAGTAACCCGCCTGCGGACTTTTTACCCTGGAATATTTTTCTCGCCCGTATTCAAAAGCGATGCCGTTGGTTTTAACGGACCGTACTTTTTAAATCTGGTTGGGGTGCTTGACAGTGATCGTCCGGCTCATATGTTGGTGGAGCAATTGCATGATGTTGAGGCCTGTCAGGGTCGCCAGCGCACCAAGGACAACCTGACCTCGCGGCCGATCGATATCGACCTGTTGTTATATGGCGACAGCGTCCTTTATGACCAGGGTATGGATGTGCCGCGTCGGGAGATACTCAAGTACGCTCACGTGCTCAAGCCACTCAGTCTGGTGCTCCCCGACGTTTGCCATCCTGTCAGTGGGCGCAGTTATCACGAGTTATGGGGCGCGGTGGCGGTATGCCAGGAGCAGTTGCTCGAACTGACTGACCTGGAACTGTGAGCCGAAAAAAGGTCAGAGTACTGCCGAGCGGCCACCATCTACATTAATCACCTGGCCGGTGATAAAGGGTGCATCCTGGAGCAGGAAACGCACGGTACGTGCGATATCTTCAGGACTACCCAGCCGTCGCAGTGGCGTACGCTGCACGATCTCATCTCGATCTTCATCGGATATTCCTGTTTCGGGCCAGAGTACAGCACCAGGTGCGATGGCGTTGACTCTAATATCCGGGCCGAGGTCGCGCGCCAGCGAGCGAGTCAGGGAAATCAATCCGGCCTTGGCTGCCGAGTAGATCGGATGCTGTGCCAACGGTCTTTTTGCATAAATATCCGCGAGGTTAATGATGGCGCCATTGTGCCTGGCCAGCATCGGCGCACATGCCTGTGCCAGAAAGAACGGTGCTTTGAGATTGACCGCAAACAAATCGTCCCATTGGGCCTCAGTCGCCCTATCCACCGGGGTCGGATAAAAAGCCGAGGCGTTGTTGATCAGGGCATCGAGACGACCAAAGGCCTGGTGGGCGCATTGCGCCAGTGTTTCGCAAGCACCGGAGTTTGTCAGATCGGCCTGGCACAGCGTGACCGATCCTGGGCGGTGTGCGTGCAGCTCTTCTTGCAAAGCCAAGGCGGCGTCAGCACTGTGGCGATAGTGAATAATTACATCTAGGCCTGCCGCATGCAGCACGCGGGCGATTGCTGCGCCGATGCGACGCGCTCCGCCCGTGATCAGCACGGCCTTTGTATCGAGAGAATTTTCAGACCTACTCATAAGCGGTGTCGATTGTGTGGATTTTTTAAAACTTCTGCTGAAAGTCTACCGCTTGTGAGGTGAGGTCAACGTCGTTGATACACCATTTATTGGCCAAACTGAAATTATTCGAGCGACTTTGACAGAAGTTCTGCCTGTCTGTCTAATCAAACTCCTTTAGGTGCGCTTTGGATGGATTAGCCGTTATGTGATGTATAAACCGGCGCCTCACTTCGTTCGCTTGATCGTACGAGTTAATGTTGAAAGATCAGGCCTCAATTTTTCCAAGGAGAAAAAGGAAATCGTAGCTGTGTAGTGCGTAACTAGATGAAAGAGTCGACGATGTTTAACCACAATAAAACACGAAATTCGGTTTGGCCGGACCCAGACCCAGTCGCTCTGGTACACAGCGCCGCCGTTTTTAGATATATCCGCGAGTTGATCCGGTCGGCCGGTGGCGTGCTGCCTTTTGATCAATACATGGAGGCCGCCTTGTATGCGCCGGGCCTGGGTTATTACGCAGCTGGCGCTCGAAAATTTGGTGAAGACGGTGATTTTGTCACCGCGCCGGAAATGGGCGAATTATTCGGACACTGCCTGGCTCGTGAGGCAGAGCAGATTCTCGCAGCGATCCCTGATGCGGTGGTGCTTGAGTTCGGTGCCGGCAGCGGGGCGCTTGCCGAGACATTGATCACCGCGCTGGCCCAAAGTGACCGGCTGCCCTCACAGTACAACATCGTGGAGATCAGCCCCGATCTGCGCCAGCGCCAGCACGAGCGGTTGACCCCTTTATGCAAGCGGTACGGGATAACGCTGCAGTGGCAGGAGTCACTACCGCAATCACCTTTTAATGGACTGATTCTGGCCAATGAAGTGGTGGATGCCTTTCCGGTAACCCGGTTTCGCGTTAAAGGGGGCCAGCTTCAACGGGCGGGAGTGCGTTTGGATGGAGATGGGTTTGCCTGGGATTGGATGGATGATCTGGATGCAGATGGAATGGAAGCGCAGCTGGCGCAAAGGCACCAACTGGCCGAGGGCTATGTTACTGAGGCGTGCCCACGGGCCCATGCCTGGATCCAGGCGCTGGGGTCTTGCCTGAAGCAAGGCGTTGCTCTCATTGTTGATTACGGCTTTCCAAGTGATGAGTACTACCTGTCACAGCGTGACTACGGGACACTGCGTTGTCACTATAGACACCGTGCGCACGATGACCCTTTTTTGTATCCAGGGCTACAGGATATTACCTGCCATGTGGATTTCTCGGCTCTGGCAGATGCCGGCCGTGAGGCTGGTCTGCAGTTGCTGGGCTACACCAGCCAGGAGGCCTATTTGTTGTCTTTGGGTCTGATGGAATTGGCAGCGCCGCGCGACGATGATGACGAAAGAGCGATTCTGGCAAGATCTGCACAGATCAAGCACTTGGTGCTGCCGTCGCAGATGGGGGAGGCATGCAAGGTCATGGCGTTGGGTAAGGCAATGGAGCACCCTCTGGCGGGATTTAACCTACGTGATCGCAGTGCCAGTCTATGATTGAACCGGCACAGGCATTCTGGCTTGCGCTTGTGCAGGGCATAACCGAGTTTTTGCCGATCTCCAGTTCTGCACACCTAGTGCTGTTGCCAATCCTGGCAGATTGGCCTGATCAGGGACTGGTATTTGATGTGGCTGTGCACCTGGGAACGCTGCTCGCGGTGGTGGGTTATTTACGCAACGATCTGATCAATATCGCTGGCGGTTGGCTTCGCCAGTGGGGGAGTGCTGGCCGATCACAGAACAGCCATCTGGGGTGGTTGTTGATTATCGCCACTTTGCCGGCCGCGGCAGCGGGTGCATTGTTGGATGAGGTCGTAGAGGACTTTTTGCGAGATCCTCTGATCATCTCTGGTGCCACGATCCTCTTTGGTCTGATGCTGTGGTGGGCAGACTGCCAGGCATCTCGCCGGCGGGCCATGCAAGACCTTAACCTGAAAGATGCGCTGTTGATTGGTGCCTTTCAGGCGCTGGCACTGATTCCTGGAACCTCGCGCTCGGGGATCACCATGACCGCAGGGTTAATGCTCGGCCTGTCGCGCCAGGCAGCTGCGCGTTTTTCATTTTTGATGGCGGTTCCCATCATCATCGCGGCTGGCAGTTTCAAGGGGATAACACTTGTTAAAACGTCTGAGGCGATCCAGTGGGAGATTTTTGCACTCGGCGTGGCTGTTGCATTTGTAAGTGCCTGGGCAGTGGTGGCGTTGTTCCTGCGATTAATCTCGCAGGTGGGGATGCTGCCCTTCGTGCTCTATCGGCTGATCCTGGGTACTTTGCTGCTGATCCTGTTTTGGTAATCCGTAAGGCTAATCGGCTGTGCGGTTCGCCCGCACGGCACTGATCGCCTCAGTACGGCGTCGCTCGACTTCATTGCGTCTTGCGGTGCCATCAAGGTTTGAATCGGCAAGGTCGGAAAGATCAATCTTGTAAGATGCGTTGAAATAGTCGTTGAGCAGTTGCGCTGGGACATAAGGCCCCTTTGGAGCATTGCCCCGGCCTCGGGAATCTGCCTCGCAGGCCAACACGAAAGATTCGATTCGCTCGGGACGGCGAAAAGCGTCAAGCCGGTTCAAAAGTTTGAGCACAGTCTCAGGACGCAATTCGTCCAGCCGGTGCATCAGCAAGTGTTGCCCGGTCACGAGGATCGCAAGATCACGATAATCATTGGGTACCCCAAGTCGCTGGCACAACGCTTTGACCAGGTGAACGCCGCGGTGTTCATGCTTGATGTGACGCGGCCACTGGTCCTTTGGTGTGGCGCCTTTGCCCAGGTCGTGTACCAGTGCAGCGAACCTGACACGGGTATTGTCAGAAATAGCGGCGGCTGCGGTTAAAACCATAAGTGTATGGATGAGAGCATCGCCTTCGGGATGATGGTCGGCTCTTTGAGTCACACCTTCAAGGGCGTTGATTTCGGGGAACACCCGTGCCAGGGCACCACAGGCACGCAATACCCGGATGAATTCAGCCGGCGCCGGTTCTGCCAGCGCCCGGCAGGTTTCCTGCCAGACGCGTTCGGCCACCAGCGAATCTATCTCGCCCGAGTGGCAGATGTCTTTCATTAAATCCAGAGTTTCCGGGGCGACGGTGAAACCTCGATTCTGGTATCTCGCTGCAAAGCGGGCGACACGCAGCACTCGCAGTGGGTCTTCGACAAAGGCAGTGGAGACGTGGCGCAGCACACCTTCTGCAAGGTCTGCGGCTCCGCCATAGGGATCAATCAGCGTCCCATCAGCATCCTGCGCTATCGCATTAATGGTCAGATCGCGCCGGAAAAGGTCTTCTTCCAGAGTGACATCAGCGCGGCTATCTGTGGTGAATCCGGTATAACCGGGCCCGGTCTTGCGCTCACGTCGGGCAAGGGCGTACTCCTCACCAGTACGCGGGTGCAAGAACACCGGGAAATCCTTGCCCACGGCACGAAACCCGCGTTGGCGCATCTCGTTCGCACTGGAGCCGATAACTACCCAGTCACGGTCCGATTCTAAAAGTCCCAGCAGGGTATCGCGTACAGCACCGCCGACAAGGTAGCACTGAAGATGTTCGCAGGGGTCTGACATTAGGGCTAAATCGATTGGCTGAAGCAGCGTAGTTATGGAAATGTGATTCTATTCCTGCTCTGGCAGGCTACCAAGTGCCGTGGAGCATTTGGTTTGTGGCTGGCGGGTGTTCAGCGGCGGTTGTCAGCCCATTGGAAGGTACACTGTGGGCGAAGACAATGCTCCATTGCCGCCACGATAGCCATTATTCCTCGCTCTGATGAGAAAAACTGTTTCGGTGCCCAGATTTTGGTTGTTGCTATGGGGTCTGGTTATCTCGAGACCGAATTATCGACATGGTTTGTTGCCAGGACTGGTTTCATTTCTCCTTCTGAGTGGGTGCCAAAGTGCCGCTTTTTACACTCAAGCGACTGTTGGGCAATCAGAGTTGCTCTGGCATAGCCGACCGATTGGCGAGGTACTGGCTGACCCGCAAACACCGGAGGGTATCCGCGAACGCCTGACGTTGGTTGAAAGCGTTCGCCAGTTCGCGGGTGAGGTTCTGTCGCTCCCGGCAAATCGCAGTTACCAGCGCTATGTTGATATCGAGCGTGACTTTGTCATGTGGAATGTATTTGCCGCGGCAGAATTCTCTGTGGAACCTGAGCTTTTCTGTTACCCGATTGCGGGCTGCGTCGGCTACCAGGGATATTTCAATAAAGCTGATGCCGTAGCTTTTGCCGATAGCCTGGCCACGCAAGGGTTTGATATATCAATCGGCCCGGTTGCAGCCTATTCGACTCTGGGTTGGTTTGCAGATCCGGTGGTCAGTTCAGTGCTGAATTACTCTGAACCGGATTTGGCTGGGTTGGTATTCCATGAACTGGCGCATGAACGGGTCTATATCAAGGATGACACGACATTCAACGAATCGTTTGCCACCTTTGTTGAGCGCGAAGGTACGCGACGTTGGCTGGCGAGTAGCGGCCAGCAGGCCGATATTCCGCGTCTTGAAAAGTTCCAGGCGCAGCGCGACGCAGTGATCGACCTGATTCGAAGTGCGCGCAGTGAACTGCAAGTGTTATATATGGAGGGCCTCTCGGTTGAGGAAATGCGCTGGCGCAAGGTCGCTGTGTTCGATCAGTTGCAGGCCGATTACAGCGAGATGCGGCGTGCCGGCGATGCCAATGACTGGCGAAACTGGTTTGATAGTCATCTCAACAACGCTAAATTGGCGTCAATCGGCGCATATCATGACCGGGTTGAGTTTTTTGAGCAGTTGTTTGAACGCGCCAACCGTAATTTTGAGGTTTTTTACCGTTTGGTTGAGGAATTAGAGGACTCACCCCGTGAGGATTGAGAAAGGTCATTACCGATAAATTCCCAGGATGGATAAGTGCTGGACAAGAAAACAGCTATGAGATGAGAGGATCAATAACAATGACACGATTATTTTTTTACACCATAGCGACATTAGTGATTTCAAGCGTGCTCCTCATGCCAGCCTACGCGGGCTGGTTACCCAACAAAAAGGATCAGCCAACCTCCGAACAGGAGGTCGAGGAAACCATTGCGCAGTTTCTGCAATCTGATAAAGGACTCCAGGAGTTTTTTGATCACGCTTATGGGTATGCCGTGTTCCCCAAGATCTACAAAGGGGCCATCGGCGTGGGCGCGGCTTATGGTTCAGGGCGGGTTTATAAGAAAGGGGAGTACATCGGTGTATCAAAACTTTACCAATTGACCTACGGGCTCCAGCTTGGCGCGCAGGCCTACTCAGAGCTGATATTTTTTGGAGATGAGGATGCCTTGAATCGCTTTATCCAAGAGAAAGCTGAATTCAGCGCTCAGATCTCAGCAGTTGCAGCTACTGCTGGCGCATCGACTGATGCCGATTATTCAAACGGCGTTGCGGTTTTCACTCTGACTGTCGGGGGCCTGATGTACGAAGCATCCGTTGGCGGCCAGACTTTTGAATTCACCCCTGCGACGGAGTAACTCGTATGCCCCCTCAAGATGCACTAAGCGCTACAGTTTCGGTTCGAGTCCGAAAATAACTGTCGCGGGAGTGATCTTGCAACGCATCAGGTAGGGTGTGCGGAACAATGTATCTGAGATAGTCGGGGATACGGTTTATTCGCGGAATAAGATCGCAAACTGTTAGCGAACGGTTTTTACGCTGCCGTAGTGGGCCCGGTAATCCTGTAGAGATTGAAACTCAGAAGCCAGCTCTGGTTTACCCGCGAGAAAATCCATCAGGCTCGAAAATCGCGCCAGCGCATGCACTCGCAAACCAAACTCATCAGTGACGAAATCGATGGCACCGAGACCGTCTTGAGTGATGGCTTCCTCTCGATCCAAAGCGATAATCACCGCAGCGGGCGTGCCACCTGCAGCGCGTATGATGTCGACCGACTCGCGCACGGATGTGCCGGCAGTAATTACATCATCGATGATCACTACGTTACCGTTGATTGTGGCGCCCACGAGTTGCCCGCCTTCCCCGTGATCCTTTACTTCCTTGCGGTTAAATGCGAAAGGGATGTCACGCTGGTATTCGTTCGCTAACGCGACCGCGGTGGCTGCAGCGAGCGGTATCCCCTTGTAGGCCGGGCCAAATAGCATAAAAGATGCTGGCTCAGCCTCGTGTAGGGCTGTCGCGTAGAAGCTTGCAAGTGTCGACAGTGTCGCACCACTATTGAATAGGCCGGCGTTGAAGAAGTACGGACTGACGCGGCCAGATTTGAGGGTAAACTCCCCGAAGCGCAATACCCCCGCATCGAGTGCAAACTGCAAAAACGCATGCTCGGTATTAGAGGTTGACGCCATTGATTGGAAAGTCGGATTCAGAGGATTTTACAGGTGCGAATAATAACCGTTAACGTCAATGGTATACGGGCGGCAGAGCGCAAAGGATTTTTCGAGTGGCTGGCAAAGCAAGAGGCAGACTTTGTCTGTTTGCAAGAAACCCGGGCCCAGAGCGCCAAGCGTGCGGGCGAGCAGTTTTACCCAACCGGTTACACCACCGCTTATGTGGATGCACAGCGCCCAGGTTACAGTGGGGTGGCTCTGTACTGCCGGCGCAAGCCAGATCAGATCCGTGAGGGTCTGGGCTGGGAAGATTTAGATAGTGAAGGCCGTTGGGTCCAGGCGGATTACGGACGGCTCAGCGTGGTATCGCTATACCTGCCTTCAGGCTCCAGCGGTGATCAACGTCAGCAGTTCAAATATGAGCTGATGGAGCGCATGAAGCCGATGTTAAAGAAATTCGCCGCCAGCGGGCGCGAATATATTATCTGCGGCGACATCAACATCGCACACAAGGAGATCGATCTTAAGAATTGG
The DNA here is from genome assembly GCA_028825345.1 of Arenicellales bacterium. Lineage (GTDB taxonomy): Bacteria > Pseudomonadota > Gammaproteobacteria > Arenicellales > UBA868 > UBA868. The sequence goes on from JAPKAJ010000003.1 coordinate 17,667, forward strand.
CGCGGTAATCGTAAGAACTCAGGGTTTTTGCCAGATGAACGCGCGTGGATGGACTGGTGGTTTACCGATGGGGGTATGGTCGATGTTTTCCGTCAGGTGGAGCCCGGCGAAGATCAGTACACCTGGTGGTCGAACCGAGGCCAAGCCTGGGCCAAGAACGTGGGCTGGCGCATCGACTACCAGATTGCCACACCCCTGATTGCCGCGCGGGCCTATGCCGTCAATATATACAAGACGGAGCGGTTCTCAGATCACGCCCCACTCATTATTGACTACCGGGTCAGCGACCGTTGGCTGCGCGCCAAACCGTGACCATTCCCAACCCTCAGGTGTCGTTATTCAGGGCGTCTGGCAGGGGTAGGCTAAGATGAGCTCTGGCAAGACGGTGCAAGGTGGGGCTCAGTCTTTCGCTGAGACCTTCAGTATCTACCTCGATCGGCGTATGGCCCGTATTGGTCTGCTGGGGCTAATCAGTGGGTTCCCCTGGGTGCTGATCGGAAGTGCCCTCAGTCTGTGGCTGAAGGAAGATGGCCTCAGCCGCAGTACGATCGGTTGGGCTGGGTTGATCTTTGGGGTATATGCGATCAATTTCCTGTGGGCGCCGCTGATCGACCGAATTCGCATACCCTGGCTGACGGCTCGGCTGGGTCACCGTCGCGCCTGGATAGTTTTAATGCAGTCGGTCATTCTGATCTGCCTGGTAATCTGGAGTCGATCCGACCCGGTTGCGGGATTGGCTGGGGTCATCACCATTGGGCTGGTTATTGCTATCGCCTCGGCTACTCAGGACATCACGATTGATGCACTGCGTATCGAACAGGTGAATTCGACTGAAGGCAGTGCGATGGCGGCCGGCGCTGCGGTGGCCGTCGTAGGGTGGTGGACTGGATATAAACTGGGCGGTGTTGCTGCACTGACGACTGCGCAGGCCTTTCAGAACGCGGGCGTCGCAAACTACTGGCAGGCCACATTCCTGGCGTTGGGTATGGTCGTGATCGTCTGCAATATCGCCTTGATGTTTGTGTCCGAGCCACCGCCGGTAGATCGTGCTGCGGCACAATCGCACGATGAAACACTGATTCGCTCGCGGCTGCACTTCAGCGGACTGCTTGCGGGGCTTGTGGCCTGGCTGGGTGGGACGCTGGTGGCTCCGTTAGCGAGTTTTTTTAAACGTAATGGGGTTGCCATCGCCCTGGCTGTGTTGGGATTTATCTTCCTTTTTAAGATCGGCGAGGCTTTTCTCGGTCGCATGTCGATCATTTTTTACAAGGAAATAGGCTTTTCAAAAACCGATATAGCCTTTTATTCCAAAGGCATCGGCTGGGTGACTACAGTGCTCTTTACGCTGTTAGGCGGGCTTTTTGCCGCCCGAGCCGGCCTGGTGCGCGCGATGTTCTTGTCTGGAATCCTGATGGCCTTAACCAATTTGTTGTTCGCGGTGTTGGCGTGGTCCGGAAAGTCAGAAGGGCTTTTTGCCCTGGCCGTGGTGATGGATGATCTGACCGGCGCTTTTGCCACGGTGACATTTGTGGCATTTATCTCGATGCTGGTCGACCGAACTTACACCGCGACCCAGTATGCCCTGCTGGCCTCAATCGGTACCGCTGGGCGGACGCTGTTCGCGTCATCTTCAGGCTCTCTGGTGGACTGGCTGGACGGCGACTGGGGCATTTTCTTCGTGATTACCGCGGTTATGGTCTTGCCGTCCCTTGCGTGCCTGTGGATGATCCGACGCCAGCTGGCTGGGATGCTGGCTGGGGCTCAAGTCAGGCTATTTAGCAAAACATCCGAGATAGATACTTAAGTACCGTCCCAGCAGAAGGTATAATTAGGGGTTCTGCTGCTCGCTATGAGTCAGTCAGCCTAGCCCTGTTTTCTGGAATCTGCCCATGCCAATCTACGAGTATGTCTGTCAACAATGCGATCATCACCTGGAAGCTTTGCAGAAGCTGTCAGATGAGCCGCTGAAATTTTGTCCGGAGTGTGGTGAAGCCTCTTTGCGCAAGCAGGTGTCGGCCGCCGCCTTTCGCCTGAAGGGCACGGGTTGGTACGAAACCGATTTTAAAAATTCGGGCAAGCAAAAAGAGAAGACTAACGGCAACAAGACCGATTCTGCTAAAGAAGGGAAATCTGGCGCGAGCGATAAAGAATCAGCATCCAAGAGCTCTACCGCCTCAAAATCGTCTGAAACGACTTCTTCGTCGGGAAAATCTGACAGCGGAAAAAAGAGCACGTCCTCCTCCACCTCTGAGTCGGCCTGACAGCCTCTGCGGGCGACATCTGTGGCGCCAGGAAACAACGTGAAATCAGAACAACGCGATTGCCTGTGTGGCGAGCTTGACGAATCCTTTGTTGGTCGGGAGGTGGTGCTGTGCGGCTGGGTTCAGCGCCGACGTGACCACGGTGGTGTGATATTTATCGATCTGCGTGACCGGCGCGGCCTGGTACAAGTTGTGTTTGATCCAGATCGGGCCGAACAGTTTGCTCTGGCCGAAACGGTGCGCAATGAGTATGTGCTGCGCGTTACCGGCAAAGCCCGCTTACGCCCGGAAGGCACCCACAACCCAGATCTACCGACTGGTGCTGTCGAAATATTAGGGTTGGAACTGACTATCCTAAATAGCGCCGATCCCCTGCCTTTCCAGATCGAGGACGTCGAGACCGGTGAAGCGGTGCGCTTGCGTTACCGTTATCTGGATCTTCGCAGCGAACGTATGCAACGCAACCTGCGGTTGCGTCATCGTTTGATACGGGCATTACGTGATTATCTTGATGATCGGGATTTTGTCGAGATAGAAACCCCGGTGCTGACCCGGTCTACCCCTGAGGGGGCGCGTGACTACCTGGTACCGAGTCGGGTGCAGCCCGGTCAGTTTTTTGCACTGCCCCAGTCGCCGCAATTGTTCAAGCAATTATTGATGGTGTCGGGATTCGAGCGTTATTACCAGGTAGCTCGATGTTTCCGTGATGAAGACCTAAGGGCCGATCGTCAACCCGAATTTACCCAACTTGATATCGAGATGTCTTTCATTGATGAAGCAGACGTCATGAGCGCTATGGAAGGCATGATGCGTGAAGTCTTCTCAAGCGTTTTAAAAATCGATCTGCCAGATCCGCTTCCAAAGCTCACTTATGCAGAGTCTGTCCGCCGTTTTGGTACTGATCGGCCAGATCTTCGTATCCCGCTGGAACTTCTCGATGTGGCGGATCTGATGGCCGAGGTTGAATTTAAGGTATTTGCGGGCCCAGCCAGTACGCCTGGGAGTCGGGTAGCCGTGTTGCGGGTTCCAGGCGGCGCCTCCCTCAGTCGCCAGCAGATCGATAGTTATACCGAACTGGTTAAACAGTTCGGCGCCGGTGGGTTGGCCTATATCAAGGTCAACAAACTCAGTGATGGCGCCGGCGGGTTGCAGTCGCCGATACTCAAATTCCTGCCCGAAACCGTAGTTAGCGAACTGCTCGACCGCGTTGGCGCCGAAGATGGCGATCTGCTGTTTTTTGGCGCAGACCGCGAGCGGGTCGTCAACGATGCGCTTAGCGCGCTTCGGATACGTCTTGGTCATGATCTCGACCTCGTTGCACCAGGCTGGCGACCGCTTTGGGTGGTTGATTTTCCATTGCTTGAAGAAGATGCCGCGGCCGGGCGCTGGGTGGCGCTTCACCATCCGTTTACGGCGCCGCACACCGAAGATGTGGATCATCTGCAGACCGATCCAGGAGCTGTGCGATCGCGCGCCTATGACATGGTACTTAATGGTACCGAGATTGGCGGCGGCTCAATCCGTATCCATCAAAGGGCAGTTCAGCAGCAAGTTTTTGCAGCTTTAGGTCTTGATGAGGCGCAGGCGCAAACCCGTTTTGGTTTTTTGCTTGATGCACTGCGATACGGGGCACCGCCGCATGGCGGAATCGCTTTTGGTATCGACCGGATTGTGTCGATGGTGGCGGGTGAAAGCTCGATACGCGATGTGATTGCATTCCCCAAAACGCAAAAGGCATCCTGTTTGTTGACCGAAGCTCCGGGCGATGTCGACAATGATCAGTTGCGGGAGCTGGGCCTTCGTCGTGCTACTCCGCAGCGCCCCGACGGGACGGCGATGGAGTGAGTGCGAAGGCTTTGTTGCCACCGGCACGCGGTAAGCGGCCGGAATCGGTCCTGGTAGTTATCTATACTGTGGCCGGCGAGACATTACTCTTGCAGCGGATACGAAGCGGTTGTTGGCAATCCGTGACCGGTGGCCTGAACTGGGGTGGTGAAACCCCGGCCCAGGCAGCGCACCGTGAAGTGTTTGAAGAGACCGGCCTCGAGAGGGCTTCGGGCTGGCGTGACTGGGGTTTCAGCCAGTCCTTTCATATCCTGCCTGAATACCGCCACTGGTATGGCCCGGGCGTGGTGGAGAATATTGAGCATTTTTTCTCACTGGAACTCCCGGCACGGTGCCCGGTCAAGTTAGACTCGTCCGAGCATGACCAAAGCTGTTGGGAAGATCTGGCAGTGGCAGAACATACCCTGTGGTCATGGACAAATCGGGCTGCGCTGGCGCAGGTGATTGCAGAACAGGTGTAATCACACTGTTAACTTAGTACTGATCAGGCAATTAGGCCGGGGAAGAGGCGACCAAGATGGCCGGACACAGCAAATGGGCCAATATCAAGTTCCGTAAGGCGGCCCAGGATGCCAAGCGTGGCAAGTTGTTTACAAAGCTGATCCGGGAGATCACCGTGGCTGCCCGCGCGGGAGGGAGTGATAGCGCATCTAATTCTCGTTTGCGGACTGCGGTGGAAAAAGCGCTCGCTGGAAACATGACTCGAGATACTGTTGACCGCGCCATCAAGCGGGGTACTGGAGAGCTTGAGGGACTGTCTTACGAAGAGGTGCGTTATGAGGGTTATGCTCACGGGGGCGTGGCCGTTCTGGTTGACTGCACTACCGATAATCGTAACCGGACGGTAGGAGAGGTTCGCCATCTTTTCAGCAAGCATGGTGGTAATCTGGGCACCGAAGGTTCGGTCGCCTATCTATTCAGCAAGATCGGACTGTTTGTTTTTGCGCCCACAGCGGATGAAGAGGCTGTAATGGAGGTGGTCGTTGCTGCCGGAGCTGAGGAAGTCGAAACCGCGCTGGACGGATCGATCGAGGTGATCACAACTCCGGAACTATTTGACACCGTTCGCGCCGCGCTGGCACAGGAGCGCTTGGAGCCAGAGATAGCTCAGATAGTGCAGCGGCCAGCGACAGAAACCGAACTTGACGGTGATGATGCCCAGAAAGTCGTGAGCCTGGTAGATGCCCTAGAAGAGATGGATGACGTGCAGGACGTGTTTACCAATGCCACTTTCCCCGAGGAGATGGCGGCGTCGGGCTGATAACCTGGCACGGTATGCCCGTGGAAAACATCAGGGTTATTGGTATTGATCCAGGCTCCCGGGTCACAGGTATCGGGGTGGTTGAGGCGCGCGGCCAGTCCTTGCATTATATTTATAGCGAGTGTGTGCGTACCGGTGATGGCCCACTGGGACCCCGTCTGGTGACAATTCACGGTCGTATACGCGACGCCATCGATCAGTACCGACCCACGGCAGGCGCCATTGAGAAAGTGTTCATGTCAACCAATCCGCGCTCTGCACTGGTATTGGGGCAGGCTCGCGGCAGCGCTCTTGTGGCCTTGGCGCATAATGAGTTGGAGATTGGCGAATACAGCGCTTTGGAGATCAAGCGCTCAATTACGGGCACTGGCCGAGCCAGTAAACAGCAGGTACAGCACATGGTGAGAGTTCTGTTGGGTCTGGATCGCAAGCCGCCACAGGATGCTGCCGATGCATTGGCTTGCGCAATCTGTCATGTGCACCTGGCCCAAGTTCGCAAACGCCAGGAATCAGCCATGTCCGAACTGGCGGATCGTGACTCTGGTGGGGTAAGACGATGATCGGCCAGGTCAGCGGTACGTTGGTACATAAGCAGCCGCCACAATTGATGGTTGATGTAAGGGGCATTGCCTATGAACTGGAAGCGCCGATGACCGCCTTTTACAATCTGCCAGAGGTCGGCGCCAGCGTTTCACTGTATACACACCTGGCGATACGTGATGATGCTCACCTACTGTTTGGCTTTACTGACCGGCGCCAGCGCGACCTGTTCCGTATATTGCTGAAGACCAGCGGCGTTGGGCCACGGGTCGCATTGGCGATCCTTTCTGGACTGACAGCGGATGATCTGGTTGCCTGTATCAGCGCTGGTGATGTTGCGCAACTGATGCGGGTGCCTGGCATTGGCCGCAAGACCGCTGAACGTCTGGTCATTGAATTACGTGATCGGCTCGACAACATCGGTGATTCTGGTAGCGACCTGTCCGGCGCTGGGTTAACCCCCCAGCAGGACGCGATCAGTGCATTGGTCGCCTTAGGATACCGCGCGGCTGAGGCGGGTCGTGTCGTACGCTCAGTTGATACAGACGGTGGTCCGACTGTTGAATCCCTCATCCGTGAGGCACTCAAGGCGCTTTCTGGAGACACAAAATGAGTAGCCACGACCCGGTGATAAACCCGACCCATCAGGACGATGCTTCTCAGGAACAGGTGTTGGACCGCAGCCTGCGACCGTTACGTCTGGATGACTTTATTGGCCAACCAAAGGTGCGTGAGCAGTTGGAGATTTTTATCGCCGCCGCCAAAGGTCGAGCGGAGGCGCTTGATCACGTTCTGGTATTTGGTCCGCCGGGTTTGGGCAAGACCACATTGGCCCATATTCTGGCCCACGAGATGGGCGCGAACCTGCGCCAGACTTCCGGCCCGGTTTTGGAGAAGGCAGGGGATCTGGCAGCGATCCTAACCAATCTTGAGCCACACGATGTGCTTTTCGTAGACGAGATTCACCGTTTGAGTCCAGCGGTAGAGGAGATTCTTTACCCGGCACTTGAGGACTATCAGCTGGACATCATCATCGGTGATGGTCCAGCCGCTCGCTCAATAAAGTTGAATCTGCCACCGTTTACTCTGGTGGGTGCCACGACTCGTGCTGGCCTGCTGACTTCTCCGTTGCGTGACCGTTTTGGCATTGTCCAGCGTTTGGAGTTTTATCAGCCCTCGGAGCTGGCACTGATTGTCGAGCGCTCGGCACGCATCCTCGCTGTTCCCAGCGATGCCAATGGTGTTGATGCCATTGCCAGGCGCAGCCGTGGTACGCCGCGTATCGCCAATCGATTATTGCGCCGAGTCCGTGATTACGCCCAGGTTAAGGCGGATGGCGCGATCAGCAGTGAGATTGCCGACAGCGCACTTGATTTACTCGAGGTCGATGGTTTTGGTCTCGATGCATTGGACCGGCGTTTGTTGCTTGCCATTATGGAAAAATTCGATGGCGGTCCAGTGGGTGTTGACAGTCTTGCCGCTGCGATTGGAGAGGAGCGCGGCACTTTGGAAGATGTTGTGGAGCCATATCTTATTCAGTCGGGATTTCTGATGCGTACCCCCCGAGGGCGTGCTGCTACCCGGGCCGCATACCGCCACTTTGGTCTGGCCCTGCCCGCAAGTGATGGCCCTCAGGCTGGCCTTTTTCCTGGAGGTTCCGAAGGTTCCGCACCATGAAAAGGTCAGGAAATTCTCACGCTGTTGACAGTGTTGGTAGGTGTTTTTCCTGTAGTGTTGAACCCACTGATGGGTATCGCATGACTGTTTTATGATCGGGTCGGGCACAGTGTTCCGTTGGCCGATACGGGTTTATTACGAGGATACCGATGCCGGGGGAATTGTTTATTACGCCAACTATCTTAAATTTATGGAGCGGGCACGCAGTGAGTGGCTGCTCTCGCGAGGCGTAGACCTTGCTGTGCTGGCCCATAATGAAGATGCAATGTTTGTCGTGCGCTCGGCTAATCTGGAGTTTTTGCGACCGGCACGTTTGAGCGACAATCTGGAGGTATCTGTACAGGTAGCCCACCAGCGTCCCGCGAGTGTAGAGTTGTCTCAGGTGGTGACCCGGTCTGGTGAGGCGCTATGTACTGGTGTGGTGCGTTTGGCCTGTATTAATATTCGCACCGCACGGCCCCGGCCTCTGCCGGCTTTTTTTGAGGACGAGTAACAACCGATGAACGAAGCAGTCAAACTCGCAGTGAGCAATGAATCGCTGTCGATCCTCCAACTGGTACTCCAGGCAAGCCTCCTGGTGCAACTGGTCATGCTGATTTTGGTGGCGGCATCGCTGGTATCGTGGACAGTTATTTTTTCCAAAGCCAGTTCACTGAAAAAGCTCCGCCGGGAGGCAGATGATTTTGAGGCTGACTTCTGGTCCGGCGGGGAACTTAACAGTTTGTACCGGCGTTGTACCGAGGGCGGCGTTGAGCCGATTGGCATGACCGGCGTTTTTGTTTCAGGTTATCGCGAGTACACCCGGCTTGCAGGCAACACAGCGATAGAGCGTACCGATCTGGTTGAGGGTGTGCAGCGGGCAATGCGCGTAGCCCTTAGCCGCGAGGTCGAATCGTTGGAAGCGCACCTACCGTTTCTGGCGACGGTGGGCTCTATCAGCCCCTATGTAGGTCTTTTCGGCACCGTATGGGGAATCATGAATTCTTTTCGTTCGCTCGGCGCAATGCAGAGTGTTTCTATTGCAACAGTTGCACCGGGAATTTCTGAGGCCCTGATAGCGACCGCCATGGGTCTTTTCGCGGCGATTCCGGCCGTTATCGCCTATAACCGTTATTCCGCTGGCTCTGAGTCACTGATTGCCCGTTACGATGTTTTTGTCGAAGAATTTCTCAGTATCGTTAATCGACAGGCCGAGAGTGGCCAGCGGCGCAGCTAACGGATTCTCCCGGGTCATTGTAATGCGTCCACGTCGCCAGAAACGCCAGATGAGCGAGATTAACGTTGTACCGTATATCGATGTCATGTTGGTGCTGTTGGTGATTTTTATGGTTACCGCGCCTTTAATGATGCAGGGGGTCACCGTCGAATTACCCCAGGCTGATGCCCGCGCAGTGTCAGAAGACAGCAAGGAGCCTTTCGTGGTTCACGTAGACAAGGCGGAGCAGTATTTCATTAATGATGATCCCAACCCAGTGACCAATATCCAGGAGATCCGAATCAAGGCGGACATCGTGTTGCGCAACAGTCCCAAGACCGAGTTCTTGGTTCGCGCAGACAAGAATGTCCGTTATGATGCCGTTGTACAGGCAATGGTTTTGCTGCAACAGGCCGGTGTGCCTGGTGTGGGGTTGGTGACCGACTCGTTGGGACATTGATCGCCGGTGAGTCGGAGCCCGCGTAAAGCTGCCCGCCCGATTCGGGGTTTTATATACGCGGTTCTGATCCATATCGTTTTTGGTGCACTGATTGGGGTGAGTTTGTGGTTTCAACCCCAGGTAATCGAGCCCTTGCCGGGTAAACCGATGCAGGCAAAAGCAATAGATCTGGCCGCGATCGAAAGGGCCAAGGCTGAAAAAAAACGCAAAGCCACCGAGAAAAAGAAAGCGGCTGAAAAAAAGAAGGAAAAAGAGGCTTTAAAGAAGAAAGA
>JAPKAJ010000444.1 GCA_028825345.1 Arenicellales bacterium
AGGATTCTGAGATAAACAATCGGCGACCGCTGACGGTAGCGCCTTTCTTTCTTGCATAGACCCTGTACTATCGCCCGTTTGCGCAAGGAGTCTTTCGTCATGATTGTACGAGCGAATAATCTTGGCGCAGCGTTGCAAGTGCAAAAACAAACGGTTCTTCCTTTTTGACACATAAGTTGACTCAACCGATGCCGATCTTCGCCTACCGACAACTCTTTCATACCAATAGCCGCCTGGTGGTTTTCAGCTTTTTAATGGCGTTGTACTCGAGTTTTGGCCAGACCTACTTTATTGGTGTATTCGGCCCACAGATCCAAAGTGAGTTCGGTCTCAGTCATACCGCGTGGGGCAGCATCTACATGGCCGGGACACTGGCGAGCGCTCTGATGATGCCATTTACCGGCGGGTTAATCGACCGTTTTCGCCTATCTCGCTACGCGCTGACCGTCTGCATACTGCTGGTGGGTGCCTGCGCCTATATGGCTTTGGTGCCAGGCCCCGTCGCGCTGGTACTGGGTATCTTTTTGCTGCGTCATTCCGGACAGGGACTGGCCTCGCACGTTTCCATCACCAGTATGGCTCGTTATTTTGATCGGGACCGAGGTCGGGCGATTGCAGTCGCCTCGCTGGGCTACACCGTAGGTGAAGCTGCACTGCCATTCCTTGCCGTCCTCACAATCGCGGCGTTCGGCTGGCGCTGGACCTACGCCGGGGCTGCGATACTCGCCGGTATAACGCTGATACCGGCAACCCTGTGGCTCTTGGGCGGCCACGACCGTTTTCATCAGAGGCACCTGGACAAATTATCTGCCAAGACAGATTATCGGGAAAAAGCGGCCGCCTCTTGGACCCGCGCTGAGGTCCTGCGTGACCCACGGTTCTACCTCATGAGCCCGGGGATACTGTCGTCTTCTCTGATCGGGACGGCGCTTTTCTTTCACCACCTCAATATTGCCCATGTCAAAGGGTGGTCTGGCGAATGGATTACGGGCGCTTACACGATCTTTGCGGCAGCCGGAATCGTAACCATGCTGCTGGCGGGTCCATTGGTTGACCGCTTGCGTGCCGTCAATGTGGTGCAAGTCATGCTGATACCGCTGGCGGTAGGATGCTTTATTCTGGCTTCAGTGAGCCACCCCCTGGGCGTCATCCCCTATATGATGATGCTGGGCATCCATACCGGCCTTGCACACACTTCAGTATCGGCACTGTGGGCCGAACTCTATGGCGTTAAACACTTGGGGGCGATCAAAAGTCTGTACATGGCACTCATGGTACTGGCCTCGGCACTTGGACCGGTCAGCATGGGCATGCTGATGGACGCCGGCATATCGATATACTGGATCTGTATGAGTTTCGGCGGCTACGCGATCTTAGGAAATCTACTGATGATGGGCGCTCTTCGCACGCGGCCAACGATAAGTCGCGTCGATAAGAGTCGCCCGACGCTGCCATGAACGACCACGTCACTAACGATTACCAGAACCTGGGTCCCGCTGAGATCCTTGAGGCGGTAGACAGTCAGGGCTATTACAGCGATGGGCGGTTGTTAGTCATGAACAGTTACGAAAACCGGGTCTACCGGGTTGGCCTGGATGACGACAAAACTATCGTCGTTAAATTTTACCGACCCGGCCGCTGGAGCGATGCGGCGATTTACGAGGAACATCATTTTGCTCTTGAGCTCGCCAAGCGGGAGATCGCGCTGATCCCACCACTGGCCAATTCCAAAGGTGCGACGCTGTTTAGACACAAGAGTTATCGTTTTGCACTG
>JAPKAJ010000110.1 GCA_028825345.1 Arenicellales bacterium
TTGATCGTCTAGCAAGAGAAGGTCGCCTTTTGGCGGGTGGGCCGTATGATTGACGACAGCATCAATTCTGCCGTAACGCTCGAGCGTCGCATCAACCAAACGCTCAAGGTCTGCCGCCTCAGTTACCGAACCCCGCAACCCAACGCCTCCAAATTCCTGCGCCAGGTTTTCGCAGGCATCGCTGCGTGACATGAGTGCTAACTGATACCCTTGCCGGTACAGTTCCTTACTAACAGCCCTGCCAATACCGCCTCCGCCTGCGGTAACAATTGCAACCTTTTCTGCGTCCATCAGCTTCTCCTTTTTCCTATCCTGAAAGTTGGGGTCAAGTATTTTTCTTCGGCTATTTTCCTTTACACTCTGGGTCTTCGGTATTATTCGATTTGCATCCAATCTAAACGCTTAAGGAGTACAAGTGATGAGCAATCTTAGTGGCGTATGTGTGCCAGTGTGCACGGTATTTGATGATAACGGGGCTCAGGTTAACGAGACGCGCTACCTTGCCCATGTAGACCGTATGCTCGAATCTGGCGTGGATATTATCCTTCCTTGTGGCGGAACCGGCGAATTTGCTTACCTAAGCCGGGAAGAAAAAAGGCGCTTGATTGAGATCACTGCAAAACACGTTGATGGGCGCGCTGCGGTAATCGCCCAAACATCCGCTATTTACCTGGAAGACACTCTAGCAACAACCCGCCATGCCATTGATCACGGCGCAGATGCGGTTATGGTATTACCGCCGTATTTCGAGGGTCCCGATGAACGCGGTGTAATTTCCCACTACGAGGCAGTTGCCAAGGCCAGCTCAGTTCCGGTGATGGTATACAACATACCCGTACATTCCGGCTTCGACGTCACACCAGCCTTGTTCAAAAAATTGCTTGAGATAGATGGTATCGACTACATCAAAGACAGTACGGGGGATTTAATACGAATCCAGGAACTCTTGCAGACCGGCGGGAAGATCTTTAACGGCGGCGATCCAATCACCTTCCCAGCGCTCGTCGCGGGTTGCGTCGGCTGTGTCTGGGGTTCAGTCAATTTCCTGCCCGACGAGTCGGTCACGCTCTATCGGTTGGTTTCTTCTGGCCAACTTAACGAGGCGGCTTCGCTTTGGCGCAAACTTGTAGATTCCCAACTGTTCGTCTGGTCTCATCAATACAACGCCTCGGTCAAGGCGGCCGCTCGACACCGGGGATTCGATGTGGGGAACTGCCGTTTACCGGTCTTACCTTTGAGCGAAGCCGATCTTTCAGCCCTGCACACCTCGTTGGCCAGTATCAACTAAGTCTCTGTGATCCGGTAACTACCGTTAACGTTTAACCTCCGGAATAAGTCCTCGCGGTGAAAAGCGCAGCACCAAAAGCAGTACCAGCCCCATCGTCATCAATCGCGTGTGCGCCGCGTTCTCCAACAGATGTAGCCGCAAGGGGCTGTCGAGCGCCATCCCCGAGGTAACAAAATTCATCAGCGCGAGGCCTATCGGTTCGGCCTCAATCCAGAAAAACCAGATCACAAAACCGCCAAGGATCGAGCCCAGATTATTACCCGAACCGCCCACGATCACCATAACCCATACTAGGAAAGTGAATCGCAACGGCTGGTAAGATGCCGGAGTAAACTGGCCATCTAGAGTTGCAAGCATAGCCCCTGCAATACCGATTACCGCAGAGCCAAGCACAAATACCTGAAGATGGCGTCCGGTTACGTTTTTGCCCATCGCACCGGCAGCAATCTCGTTATCGCGGATCGCGCGCATCATTCTCCCCCAAGGAGACTTCAACGCCCGCTCTGAGAGCCAGAAAATAGCTACAAGCACAACCAGAAAAAGCGCGGCGTAGTTCAATTTCACAATAAGCGAAGAGGCTTCCACAACCGGAATCCCTACCCAAGCGGCGAGATCATGAAACCATAATGTCCCTTGAAGATCTATTTCGTAAGGTACTGGCCTTGGTAGTCCGTTGACGTTTTTCACTCCTCGCGTAAGCCAATCTTCATTTTTTAGAAAATAAATGATGATCTCTGAGATGCCCAAGGTGGCAATCGCCAGGTAATCAGAGCGCAGTCCCAGCGCTACTTTGCCAATAGCCCAGGCAACGATTGCGGCAAAGATCCCTCCAACAATCCACGAAAACATGATAGGCAAGCCAAACCCACCCAAAAACCCAGTCAGTGCTGGCTCAACCGCCTCAATCGCATCGACCGCGGGGTCCAGAATAAGACGCATCAATCCGTATCCGCTAACCGCAAGCAAGACCGTTAGCCATATTCGGGCGGTTCGGGATACCGGGAGTTTTTTCCATAACCATATTCCCCCTGCAATCGTCGCAAGCCCAGCCAACAAACCCAGTATGGCGCGGGCGCCGCCTGCATCCCAGGCTGCGGGCACTGGTGCGACAGAGATCACAATGGCGGCCAGGCCCCCTAAGGCGGTAAATCCCATCACTCCAGCATTAAAAAGCCCCGCATAGCCCCACTGAATATTCACGCCAAGAGCCATGACGGCTGAGATCAAGCACATATTCAGAATCGCAAGGGCGACGTTCCAACTTTGCATAGTGCCAACCAGTATTAAAAGCACGCCCATCCCGGCAAAAAGTAAAACGTTTTTCACAGGCCGGCTCACAATGTCTTTCCACTAAAAATTCCCGTGGGCTTTATCAGTAGGACAATAACTAGGATAAAGAACGAGACAGCAAGCTTGTAATCGGTTGACAGCAACTGTACTAAGCCATCTGGAACCCAATCGCCCGGCGTCAGGTAACCCACTACCCGCTTATAGGCGAAAGTCACCAGCAACTCCGAGAAGGCGATAACAAAGCCCCCGGCAATTGCCCCCAACGGATTGCCAACTCCCCCCACGATTGCCGAAGCAAAAATCGGCAAGACCAACCCCAGATAGGTAAAAGGCTTATAACCTTTATCCAAGCCGTAAAGGGTGCCGGCAATGGCAGCCAACGCACCAGTAATAATCCAGGTAATCATCACGACCCGCTCGGGGTTAATACCAGACAGTAAGGCGAGATCTTCGTTGTCTGAGTAGGCCCGCATGGACTTTCCCGTTCGGGTCCGATTGAGAAACCAAAATAAAAGGGCGACAATCACTACGGCAGTGATTACCGTGATGCCCTGAGAGGTCTTAATCGCCAAGCCCTGATCCAACCCGGTCATCTCCTTGAATGCGCGGGCCTTCATTATGAAACGTTGGCCGTCAGCGAAAACCTGATCTTTAGGTCCAATAATAAATCGGATCAGACCGCTCAAGAAAAAAAGCACGCCTACAGAAACGATAAGATAGGTTACTGGGACTGCTTTTTTTTCGCGATAGTAGCGATAGATAAGGCGGTCGGTTCCCAGACATAACCCGATGGTCACGATTATCCCGATGGGGAGAGCTAGTAATGCAGTCGGGAGCGGCCCCAAGCCAAACCCGTGTGCCTGCAACGCCCAGGTCACGAGAATGGTGACCATAGCGCCGAAGGACATAGTCTCGCCGTGGGCAAAATTAGAGAACCGCAAAACCGCGTAGACCATAGTGACGCCCAGGGCCCCAAGCGCGAGTTGGCTACCGTATGCGATACCCGGCACCACAACGAAGTTCCCAATCAGGGCCAAGGCGTTTAGAAGATCTATCAGCACCCTTTTTTACCCGCCAAGAAAGGCCTTGCGAACCTCGATGTTCGCCAGCAGAGCTGCGCCAGTATCCGTGTAACGGTTGCGGCCCTGCACCAACACGTAGCCCCGATCAGCAATACTGAGGGCCTGTCGAGCATTCTGTTCGACCATGAGAATCGCAATTCCCGTACGCGCCACTTCGATAATTCGGTCAAACAACTCATCCATGACTATGGGTGAAACCCCTGCGGTCGGCTCATCCAGCATTAACACTTTGGGTTGAGTCATTAGAGCTCTGCCTACAGCGACCTGCTGGCGTTGACCGCCAGACAGTTCGCCCGCTAATTGGCGGCGCTTCTCCCGTAATACCGGAAAAAGCTCGTAGACCCCAGACAAAGTTTCAGAAATGTCATCGCGGCGGATAAAAGCGCCCATCTCCAGGTTCTCCTGCACAGTCATCGAGGTGAATACGTTGGCGCTTTGCGGCACGAAACCCATGCCGAGCTGTACCCGCTGTTCGGGTTTCAGGTGGCTAATATCCTGGCCATCCATCGTCACCCGGCCCTGCCTTAATTCCAGCATACCGAACACTGCTTT
Source organism: Arenicellales bacterium (assembly GCA_028825345.1). GTDB lineage: Bacteria > Pseudomonadota > Gammaproteobacteria > Arenicellales > UBA868 > UBA868. The sequence goes on from JAPKAJ010000110.1 coordinate 4,213, forward strand.
CATCGCCGTCGACTTGCCAGCGCCATTGGGGCCTACCACCACCGCAACCTCACCTTTGTCTACCCCGATGCTACATTGGTGAAGGATATCAACGCCTCCGTAACCCCCACTCATACCTTCGCCTGCAAGGTAGGTCACAATGGCTCCTGTTGGGCCTGTTTTCGCCCGGTTCCAAGGTAGGCCTCAATAACCGCCTCGTTATTCATAATATTTCCGGCTGTGCCTTGTGCCAGCACGCTGCCCGATGCCATGACAATAACTGGATCACATAATCTGGAAATGAAATCCATATCGTGTTCGATCATGCAGAAGGTATAGCCTTGCTCCCGATTAAGCCGCAGAATGGAATCGCCAATGGTTCGCAGGAGAGTGCGATTGACCCCAGCCCCAACTTCATCGAGAAATACTATTTTCGGTTCGGCCATCATCGTGCGGCCCAATTCAAGAAGTTTCTTTTGACCACCCGACAAGTTACCGGCAAGCTCGTTCACGACCGAACTGAGTTGGAGAAAATCAACAACCTCATCGGCACGTTGCCTTATGACTGTTTCTTCAGCAATAACTTGCCCAGGGTGTAACCAGGTTGCAACCAGGCTCTCACCGGACTGTCCATTTGGAACCATCATCAGGTTTTCGCGAACACTTAACGACGAGAATTCATGGGCAATCTGGAAGGTACGCAAAATGCCTTTCGCAAAAAGCTCATGGGGCTGGCGCCCAGTGATATCTTCGCCGTTCAGTAGGACTTTTCCCTCGTCTGGAGGGTAAATTCCGGCGATAACGTTAAAAAGAGTAGTTTTCCCAGCACCGTTGGGACCGATCAGTCCCGTAATACTCCCCTGCTCGATCACAAGCGAGGCATCTTCGACCGCGCGGATGCCGCCAAAGTGTTTATACAGGTGCTCGATGATAATCAAATGTCGAACCGCCGGCAAAAAAAAACGGCCCGGCATAACCCGGGCCGTAACTGATCCGATTTACCGGTAACCGACGGTGGTGTTCTTCCCGCCTTTAACCAGAATTTCTTTGTAGCTGCCCGCAGATTCACCTGGGCCGATTAACTCAACCGCAGAAGCGCCCACATAGTCAACATCTCCTCCGTTGGCAATATGTTCCAGCGCCTTTCCAAGATCCCCAGGAAAGACTTTCTGGCCTGGTGCATTTGCGACGTCCATTACCTTCGATTTAAAGTCTTGGCTGTCGGTAGACTTCGCTGCCTGCATAGCGAGAATAAGAAGCGCTGCGGCGTCGTAGGACTCCGGCGCAAACGGACCGCTTTCAAAACCAGCCGCTTTAGCCATCTCGGTAAACATCGCGGCGCCCGGGCTATCGGTCCCTGGTACGTCGCCGATAGATCCGTTTAATCCATCACCTATATCGGTGGGCAGGCTGTCCCCAATCATTCCGTCTGGCAAATAGAAGATGTCAAAAGCCCCGGTATCAAGTGATGCCTGGATAATGCCTTTACCACCGTCATTCAGATAACCGGCAACCACCAAAATATCACCGCCAGCCTGTGCAAGTGCCGCGACCTCAGCGCTGTAGTCACCTTTTCCGTCTTCGTGAGCTACGTTGATTGTGACGTTACCGCCAGCGGCCTTGAAGTTGCTTTCAATACTATCCGCGAGTCCCTTACCATAGTCATTGTTGGTGTAGGTAATCGCGGCGCTTTTATAGCCGTGATCGCCCAGAATTTGGGAGACCACCTGGCCCTGACGAGCATCCGACGGCGCGGTGCGGAAAAACAAACCGTTATCCTCCGCCGTTGATAGACCGGGCGAGGTAGCAGAGGGAGAGATCATTACGATCCCATTCGCCATCGCGACATTCGCCAGGATTGCGCCAGTGACGCCGGAGCAGTCGGCCCCCATAATGGCATTGACTTTGTCCGAGGTGATCAAGCGTTCGGCGGCGGCTGTAGCGGCTGCCGAGTCAATACAGGTTGAATCTGCACGGATGCTGGTAATCCCCGTTCCGCCCATAAATGACCCACTCGCATTCACCTCTGCGATGGCCAATTCCGCGCCGGCTGCCATGGCCGGTGTCAGAGACTCAATCGGCCCGGTGAAGCCCAAAATTATTCCTATCTTGACATCATCGGCGATCGCAGCCCCTGAGAGCATCGCGCCGGTCACAAAAGCCAAAAATACCTTTCTCATCGGATTCCTCCTTGTGTTGTTCTGTTGTTCATAAACCAAACCGGGTGGGGTAGCAATTAATTCTACCCACACCGGACAGGCGAATACTGACACAGCACCGCTGTCAAAAAAAGGCCCAAAAAAGCGCTGGGCCGCAAAACGTCAAAGATAGAGCGAAAAATTTTAGCCGAAAAGCCCAATGGGGACCCGGTCCAGCCAAGCTCAATCGCTTAGATTGGAATCGGTTTAACGGCAGGAAACATCATACATAAACCTAACAAGTTAGATGTCATTTAGTTTCTATTTAGTTGTTTTATGGATCATTTTAATTTCTTATTTTGGATCGATGGTTAGATTCTTGAAGTGCGGTGGTGACGGGCAAGTGAGGCGCAAGCACAAAATTCAGGCATCTATGCGCTGCCCGAAGCGCGCGCTCCACATCAGCCACTGTTCCGGCCCGTGCGAAGATAAACCCCGGGTAAGCGCAGCCTTCGGGCCACGGTACTAAGATCTGGCCTTCTCGAACGTCGATCTCGACATCGACAATGTCGGGTACGCGCCGGGCCGCGCTAATGCCTTCAACTCGACGGAGCACTCCGCCTTGTGTCACTGGAATCATCATGACCCCGCTAGAGCCCGTGCTCTCGCCCACTGCTGCTGGCAGCCGTGTCGCGTTCGCCAACACGAGTTCCTCCAGCGAACGTCCAGTTTGAAATTCAAGTATCCGCCCGCAGCGACCCCCAACTGTCCGCCCGGCGATTTCAAGAAACCAGACCCCCGAAGAATTGATGCGAAGTTCGGCATGCAAAGCGCCCTCACATATTCCCAACTTTCGGCACAAATTCTCTAGGGCAGCAATGACTTGGCCGGCAACCTTATGACTGAGCCTCGGTGGGGTCAGATAGATCGTTTCTTCGAAAAAAGGCCCCGCCATCGGGTCGGGTTTCTCAAAGATAGCCAGGACCTGCAAGCGCCCGCGTTTGAGCAAACCGTCTACCGCATATTCGAGCCCATCAATGTAATCTTCGATAAGCACGGCTTCTTCGCCCAGTTTCCCCTCGGAACGTAACAGGCTGTGGATCCGCTTGAGCGCCCGACTCAATTCCCAAGGGTTATCGCAGCGAATCACACCACGGCTGGCAGAAAGCGTGGCGGGCTTAGCC
>JAPKAJ010000445.1 GCA_028825345.1 Arenicellales bacterium
CTTCAGCATAACGGCGCCAGGCATGTGGATTTTTTGGCTTGAGAGCAATACGTTCTGCTAGGAGGGCCCGGGCGTCGGTGGCCCGCTTCCCTTGCAGAGCAGCCTCCGTGAGCACTAGAGCAAAAAGATCTCTTTGGGCATGACTTCCACCGATCCCTATCACGTCATATCGTGCGGGTAATAGCCGTTCAAACGCTGCGTCAAAGTGTCCTTCGTGAAAACTTACAATGGCCTCGGCAAGTGTGAGACCGACACGGGCAATGACCTGGCACTGTGTATCATCACGCTGCGCAGCCTGCCGCAATGACGTAAGCATTTCCTGGATAGCCTCAGTTCGACCGGCACGCGCCAACGCCATGATGAAATGGGCATCGGCAAAGCACAGCAGATGCCCCTGGGTACGTGGTTCACTGAGATCAGCCAGTTCCTCCCAGCGATCGCCAACATCGATGCCACGGTTTTCAAGCCGCCACAGCATCGCAATCGCATTGCTCATGTCGAGATATTCCTCAGTCTGTGTCGCTCGAAACTGGGTGTCGTACAACGTTAGCACCTCGTCATATCTTTCTTTTTCTAAAGAGAAAAGTGCACGGTGCCACCAGACATGAAAAGTAAAATTGTTCATGCCCGACCATTGGTTGCTGAGTCCATCGATCCAGGCCATACCTTCGTCGTGACGCTCCTGCATCTCGAATACATGGGTCACCGCGTGGGTTGCCCAGATATCTGAGGGGTTGTCGTCAACTGCCTCACGTCCCCAGCGCTCAGCGGCCTGATAATCGCCTGATTCCTCAAGCCCAAATGCATAGAGGCCCTTGATATCACCGTATCCCGGTATGCTTGTATCCCAGTGTGGTAGAACACGGGCTGCAGAATCTCTCATGCGCCTCGCGTCGCCCGAATAAAAATGAGTGAAATGCGCTAAGCGGATAGCCAACACGTCGGTTGGGTGGTCCAGAAGAATTTTCTCCCATGCCGAATTCGCACCCTGCCAATCACCATCACACCATCGCCCTAGCGCTTGGTGATGAAGTTGTTCACGTTGATGCGAGCCACAGGCGGCGATAGCGCGGCTAGTTGATTCATAGCATTGTCGCGCCTTGTCCTCGAGCGCGGGTACGGCAAAGAGTTTCATGAAATAGCCGCGTAGGATATGTAGCATGGGCATATTGTCGTCCGCTGCCAAGCCCTCTTTGAGATGCGTTCCCGTCGTCAGTTGAAAGCCAAGGTACGCGTTAATCGTCGCGTCATATGAGAGGACTGCTTGTTCGTTGGCTGCCGTTAGGGGTAAGCCGCGTTGGTCGTAAAACATAATCAGAGCTCCTGTGCCGGTGCACATTGTCAATGCTGAGCCCAGCGGGTGCAACGTGGCGATGAGGGAGATGTAACGGGTATTTCCAGCTATGATTCGGTCTTCAACCGAAGGAGATCCATGCCGTGACAGTCGAATTGTCTGCCGATCAACGGACCCTGCAAGCGCGGGTGCGGGAATTTGCCCAAGACCATGTGCGCAAGCGAGCACCAGAAACAGACCAGAGCGAACAGTATCCCTGGGACACCGTTGAAAAGATGGTGGAAGCAGGATTTTTCGGCATGACTGTCCCGACAACCTATGGGGGCCAGGGCCGGTCCTACTTGGATGCGGTTCTTCTGATTGAGGAGATGGCGAAAGAGTGTGGTGTCACCGGCCGCATCGCGGTCGAGGCCAACATGGGTGCCATCAGTGCGATCATGGCTTACGGTTCTGACGAGCAAAAAAAAC
>JAPKAJ010000111.1 GCA_028825345.1 Arenicellales bacterium
CTTGCATCGGCCTTTTTGTCATTGGCATATCATCCGGCTAGGCTGAACAACTCAGGGCGCAAATCAGGACGAGAGGTAAGTAACCGCCAGTGCCCAAATAGAATCGGGCACTGGCGGCCTTATAACGACTTCGTTTTTTGCGATAGAGACGGATACGTTGTCTAATGCGCGAACTTCGTGCTCTGTCGCTTGGGAAAATACTTTGGAAACCCCACGCACCGTGATCGCAACATTGTCGTTCATGTACGCCCCTTTGGTATGAAACCGGCTCTGGTCGACAGCAATGAGTCGGGCCGGCATTAATATTGTTCTTTTCGAACCAGGGCCTATACTGGCTGATCGTATTTGTAACTGTCAATTACGCTCGAAGAAGCCAGTTGATGGACAGGTTTGATCAATCGGGATCACAACTTTCCTGGTGGTGTATTTGATGTGTGTTCACCTCTGAAGTGGATGTTTTGTCAATAATAGTCGGCCAAAAAGTCAAGGGTAATTCGTACACCAACGGGTTGTAGAAACAGCGGTATACTCGCCTGATCGAGTGGCGGGAGCGGGATCAGGCAACAATTTTGAGTACTGTGGCCGGATCCATGCCCCGACAGATTTGTCGTAGCATATAAAGGGGTGTCAAAAATGGCAGGCGTTAACAAAGCGATTATTGTTGGGAATCTGGGGCGGGATCCTGAGATTCGCTATTCAGCAAATGGCAATGCGTTCGCCAGTATTTCTATCGCGACCTCCGAAAGGTGGAAGGACAAGAACACTGGAGAACAACAGGAAAAAACAGAGTGGCACCGGGTCAAGCTTTTTGGCAGGCTGGCAGAGCTTGCAGGCGAGTATTTAAAGAAAGGGTCGCAGGTTTATATAGAGGGCAGACTTCAGACAACCAAATATCAGGATAAAGAAGGTGTTGATCGATGGTCAACCGATATTGTTGCGAGGGATATGACCTTCCTAGGAGGCCGCAGTGGTGGCGATTCGCAGGGCGGCCCACCGCCTGACTACAGTCAGGCTGAGGCAGCGCCGGCCAGTGGGAGTGGGAGTGGAGGTCAAGATGGTGACTTTGACGATGACATTCCCTTCTAGGAAGGCGTCGTATCGGGCGGACTTGTCCGGCTAATTTGTAAAGATCAAGGTCCGTGGGCTTTGGCTAGGCTCTTTAGCCAAGCCCGGACCATTAAGACCGCCCATCAGACTGCCAGGTCCTTGTAGGTTACTTCACTGGCCAGCATATAGTCGGCATCGCGCACCGTCTTAAGCAGTTATTTGCCATCAGTCACACCAACTGATAGGCGACGCCGCAGATGGCCGATGCGGATAATTATGGCTCGGTCGAAAGACTTTATCGCTCGGCCGCGTGTGACCTACAGCCCAACATTACGTTCCAGGACGTGGCTAGCGGTTTCTGTGGGCACTTTCAGGAGATAAAATCCTGTTGCCGCTTACAAAAATTCGGCTTCAAGATTAGCGTCTGTGCATTTTTTGCCCTAAACTAAGGCCTATGAACACGACTTAGCGGAGCAAGTGTTCCTGGCCAAGCGTGGAAAACGAGCCCACCCCATCTGGCCCGCTGGGCCAGAATCTGAGAGGCGGGACAACAAATGACCAAAGGCAGGATATGACAGATTCGAAAGAATCTCAGGGGGAGACGTTTCCGAAACTCCTCAGAATGCGTGCCAAGCAGTCGGCTGGACGGCCCGCGATGCGGGAAAAAGCCTATGGTATCTGGCAGACCTGGACCTGGGACGGTTTTGCCGAGGAGGCCTTTGCCTTCGCTGGCGGATTAGCTCAACTGGGATTCACCGCTAACGACAAACTGGTCATTATTGGTGATAACCGCCCACGCCTGTATGGCGCAATGGTTGCTGCCCAGGCCCTTGGTGGTATTCCGGTACCTGCGTATCAAGACTCAGCAGCGGATGAGATCCAGTATGTCGTTGAGCATGCTGAGGCACGTTTTATCCTCGCGGAGGATCAAGAGCAGGTCGATAAAGCGCTTGAGATACGCGAAAAATATCCCCGAGTCGAGAAGGTGATCTATTCCAACCCCAGAGGACTGCGCGACTACGATCCCCAGGTCGTTGTGAACATCGAAGACCTGATGGAGCGTGGCCGGGAGTTCGCTAAAGCGCATCCGGGTGAGATAGATGCTCAGATTGATAAGGGCACTCCTGCTGATGCTGCCGTCATCCTATATACCTCTGGCACTACCGGTAAGCCTAAAGGTGTGGTGCTCTCACATAGCAACTTGATGGTGACAGCGCGAAACAGTATTGCTTTCGATAATATTTCTGCTAATGAGGAGGTGCTCGCTTATCTTCCAATGGCTTGGGTAGGTGACAATACCTTCTCGTTCGCGCAGGCGTTTGTGGCTGGGTTTTGCGTTAACTGTCCGGAAAGCGCGAGCACGGTAATGCAGGATCTTCGTGAAATCGGCCCAACTTACTATTTCGCGCCACCGCGGGTATTTGAAAACCTACTGACCAGCGTGATGATCCGTATGGAAGATGCTGGCGCCATAAAGCGTTGGCTGTTTCATCACTTCATGGCGGTGGCAAAGCGTGTCGGCGTTTCCCTGATGGATGGCAGAGCGGTTTCTGTTGCTAATCGACTGCATTACTGGCTTGGCGACATTCTCATCTACGGCCCCTTAAAAAATACCCTTGGCATGAGTCGGGTGCGACTGGCGTATACCGCCGGCGAAGCTATTGGCCCCGAGTTATTTGATTTCTATCGCTCTTTGGGCATTAATCTAAAGCAACTATACGGTCAGACTGAGGCAACGGTTTTTATCACGATGCAGCCCGATGGCGAGGTGCGCTCGAATACTGTTGGCAAACCGCCACCTGGTGTAAAGGTCAGAATCGAAGATGACAGTGAAGTGATGTATACCAGTCCAGGGGTGTTTCAGGAGTATTTTAAAAATCCACAAGCGACAGCCGAAACCAAGACCTCGGATAACTGGGTGCATACTGGAGACGCCGGCTACTTCGATGATGAAGGGCATCTGCGGATCATCGATCGAGCTAAGGATGTCGGTAAACTCAACGATGGCGCTATGTTTGCACCAAAATTTCTGGAAAATAAGCTTAAATTTTTCCCTGAGATTAAAGAGGTTGTGGTATTTGGCGACAAGCGCGATTTTGCAGCTGCCTTTATTAATATTGATCTTATTGCTGTGGGAAGCTGGGCAGAGCGCAATAATATATCTTACGCGAGTTACCAGGAATTGGCGGCGCACCCGGGCGTTTACGAGCTGATCCAAAAGTGCATTCAGCAGATGAACAGCGACCTTGTATTGGATTCACACCTGGCTTCATCTCAAATTCTGCGGTTTTTAATATTACACAAAGAGCTCGATGCCGATGACGGTGAATTGACTCGTACCGGAAAAGTACGCAGGAGAATTGTTCAGGAAAAATATCAAGGGTTGATCGATGCGCTGTATTCTAATCAGCAGCATGCTGACATTGTGTCTGAGGTGACTTTTGAGGACGGCACTAAGGGGTCAGTCAGCGCAGATCTGAAAATATCAGATTTGTCACGAGTAGAGCGACAGGCTGAGCCGCTGGCTAAGGCGAGTTGAGTCTTTAGGGTTTATGTAATGAGCGAATCACAAGCCGATAATATTATCTTAGGTTTCGATAATGTCAGTATTTCGTTTGGCGCGGTTACGGCGTTAACCCAAGTCAGTTTCGAGGTTCCTGAGCACGAGGTCGTTGCGATCATTGGGCCAAATGGCGCTGGAAAGACGACTGCGCTCAATGTGATCAACGGCGTGTATCAGCCAACCCAAGGCACGATTACCTACAAAGGCGAGGTGCGACAAGGCATGCGCCCCCATCAGGCCGCTGTACAGGGTATTGCCCGAACCTTTCAGAACGTCGCGTTGTTTAAAGGTATGAATACCGTAGATAACATTATGACGGGCCGAAACCTGAAGATGAAATCTAACCTTCTCATGCAGGGTTTGTATTGGGGGCCGGCGCAGCGCGAAGAAATTGCTCATCGCCAGGCAGTAGAGAAGATTATCGATTTTCTGGAGATTGAGTCTGTACGCAAGACCATCGTTGGGCGGTTGCCTTTCGGCCTGCAAAAACGTGTTGAGCTTGGCCGCGCGCTTGCCGCCGAACCAGACATGCTGTTACTCGATGAGCCTATGGCAGGTATGAATCTTGAAGAAAAAGAAGACATGTGTCGTTTTATTCTTGATGTCAACGAAGAATTAGGCACTACCATCGTGCTCATCGAGCATGATATGAGCGTCGTGATGGATATTTCCGATCGGGTGATTGTTCTCGAGTACGGGCGCAAGATCTCTGAAGGGAAACCCGACGCAGTGCGTAACGATCAGAAGGTCATTGACGCATATCTGGGAGTGCCCCACTAGGGGCTGCTCGAGTTAACCTGATGTGCGAGTTGAGGGGTAAATAACATGCATGTGGAGTTGGCGTTTTTCATCGAAGTGCTGGTTGCTGGCTTGCTCTCAGGCGTGATGTACTCACTTGTCGCACTCGGTTTTGTTCTGATCTTTAAAGCCTCAGGGGTTTTCAATTTTGCCCAGGGTGCGATGGTATTGTTTGCTGCGCTCACTTTTGTCCGGATCCTGGAGATGGGCGTTAATTTCTGGCTTGCCGTCGCGATCGCATTGGCCGTGATGATAGTCCTCGCCATCATTATTGAGCGGGTTATGCTGCGGCCATTGGTGGCTCAGCCGGTGATTATTCTGTTTATGGCGACCATTGGGCTTAACTATTTTCTTGAAGGCTTAGCGCAGGGAATCTGGGATTCTCAAGTGCATGGTCTGGATATCGGTATACCAGACGTTCCCTGGATGGCGCTATTGGAGTCGACCAATATCTTGATTAGTTTGTTTGATGTCTGGTCAGCGGTTATCTGTGGAGTGCTGGTGCTTTTCCTTGCATTTTTCTTTCAAAAGGGGCGAATCGGTCGAGCACTTCGTGCTGTGGCAGACGATAACCAGGCAGCAATGTCGGTTGGAATACCGCTGCAGTTAATCTGGGCGATCGTCTGGGCGACTGCAGGCATGGTGGCACTGGTGGCGGGCATGATCTGGGGTCAACGATTAGGAGTGCAATTCAGTATTTCCCTGATTGCTCTTAAGGCGTTACCGGTATTGATACTCGGCGGCTTTAATTCAATTGCCGGCGCTATTATCGGTGGCTTGATTATTGGAGCCAGCGAGAAAGTGGCTGAAGTGTACTTGGGACCAATCATCGGTGGTGGCATTGAGTCGTGGGTCGCCTACTTCATTGCAATGCTGTTCCTTATTGCCAGGCCGCAGGGCCTTTTTGGCGAAAAGATCATAGAGAGAGTCTAAAAGCTATGCTTTATCGAGAAACTGGTCAGTTCAAGACCTCTTATAAGAAGGATATGGCGATTTTTCCGATTCGCCAGGATCGCTGGGCTCTGGTTGCGATACTGATTTTTGTGGTTGTCGTCGTGCCATTGCTAGCGACAGAGCATGTGATAGCCGGCTACCTGATTCCGCTTCTAATTTGGTCTATCGCAGCTATTGGCCTGAATATACTGACTGGTTACACCGGGCAACTCTCGTTGGGGCATGGGGCATTCATGGCAGTGGGCGCCTATGCCGCCTATAACCTCGCCTCTCGCATTCCTGAACTTCCGATCATACTGGTGTTTTTGCTGGCGGGTTTGATCGCTGCTGTTTTTGGTGTTCTTGTGGGTAGCCCCAGTTTGCGGATCAAAGGTTTTTATCTCGCGGTGGCAACATTGGCTGCCCAGTTCTTTGTTGAGTGGGCTTTTGCGACTTTTCCGTGGTTTGTGGGGGGCGCGGCCAGCATGGTCATCGATACGCCCAAGATGACTATCTTCGGTTACCACATAACGAGCACTTTGGATAATTACTATCTGATCCTTGGATTCGTGGTGGCCGGAACCCTTTTTGCGAAGAACCTGGTACGCAGCCAAATCGGACGCGCCTGGATGGCGATCCGTGACATGGATGTTGCTGCCGAGGTAATTGGCATTCAACCGCTCTATACCAAGTTATCTGCCTTCGCGGTCAGCTCTTTTTATGGTGGTGTTGCTGGTGCGCTGTATGCATTTTGCTATGTTAAATCTGTGGATTTCACGGCCTTTGACTTGTTCGTATCGCTCAAAGTCCTTTTCATGATCATCATCGGTGGCATGGGGAGCATCCTTGGGTGTTTCCTGGGGGCTACTTTTATCGTGGCCTTACCGATTATCCTCAATGAAATCGCGCACCTGTTTGCTGGACGGATTCCGTCGGCATTGCTGAGCAATATTGAACATATGATTTTTGGTGGATTAATTATTTTCTTCTTGATCGTCGAACCCCATGGTCTTGCGAGACTGTGGATGACGACAAAGGAGAAGCTTCGGCTTTGGCCGTTCCCGCATTAGGAGCGGCAATGCCGGTTTATGCGTAAAAGCGTGTTTAAAAACGTGATAATGTTGTAATGGCTACTCGCAAAGTAGGTTTGTGAGGCTGTAAGAAACCTAAGGAGGCGAAATATGAAAGTTAGAAAATTAGTAATCCCATTCATTTCTGGCCTAGTGCTGTCGGCGTTGTTTGCGGCGCCAGTTATGGCTGCTGAAGAATCGGATCCCAATAAAGAACAGTTCATACCGGTGCTGACTTACAAAACCGGACCATTCGCAGCCGGCGGCAGTGGATTTGCCGGCGGGTACGAGGATTATATGACTCTGTTAAATCAACGCGATGGCGGAATTAACGGTATCAAACTGGTCTGGGAAGAGTGCGATTTTGGCTACAACACCGAGCGTGGAGTGGAGTGCTACGAACGCCTTAAAGGCAAGGGTCTCAAAGGCGCGCCGGTCTTTCAGCCGCTGTCAACGGGTGTGACCTATGCGCTGCTGGAACGAGCTGCTGCCGACAAGATCACTTTGCTCTTTTTAGGGTATGGCCGCACAGATGCCACTGATGGCCGAGTGTTCCCCTGGGGATTCCCGGCAATCACCAATTACTGGAACCAGAGTACGACAAAAGTAGGTTATATCGCGCAACAAGAAGGTGGCTTCGACAAACTCAAGGGCATGAAGATCGTCAATCTGCATTTGAAGCACCCCTATGGAATTGAGACGATTCCGGTTTGGAATGCGATGGCCGAGAAATTTGGATTTGAGGTCACACATATTCCTGTGCCGTGGCCGGGTATCGACCAGAAGTCATTGTGGTTACAGATCCGAAAGATCCAGCCAAACTACGTAATCAACCGCAATTGGGGAATATCATGCACAGTACCCTTGCGTGAAGCTGCCCGAATGGGTTTCCCGGCAGATCATATTATTGGGGTCTGGTGGTGCGGAGCTGAAGAAGATGCAATACCCGCGGGCGCCTCGGCCAAGGGGTATATCAGTGCAGCGTTCCATGGAACCGGTACCGATTTTCCAGTTATCTCTGACATATTCGAGTACGTCTATGGTGTTATGAAAGGTAACATT
>JAPKAJ010000446.1 GCA_028825345.1 Arenicellales bacterium
GCTGTTTACCCCCATGGACAAGGGTCGCGCCATTGGCTTTGGCATCAGCGACCGTCGAGTCGATATTGTCGAGCTGTGCCTGGGTTGCCAGAGGACCCATCTGGCTGTTCTCAACAAGAGGATCCCCAATCCGGATTTTGCTTGCTTTTTCTGCCACCCGCGAAGGGTTCAACTTCAAGGCGTGAGTCACACCGGGGCAAAGCAGCTGGGAATGCTTGATGAATGCGGGCACCATCAGATTAAGAAACCCAATAATCTCGACGAGTATTTATCAATCAAATAACAAACACCCGGAATTCTCCCATTTGAGCTGATTATTCTCTGTAAAAAAAAGATTCATTTCCAAACACTGTTCCGGGTTCGCCAGCGGGCACCATCCTACGATCGTTTGATGGGAATCAGGAATATTTGAAGAAGGCAATGGCTCTGATGCCGCTTTCCACCAACTTGGGCCAGTTTGACCTTGAAAGTCTTACCGCGGCCCGGACGCAGACGCTGGCGCCGAACCCGGGAGCTCGATTTAGCCTCTACCGGATTGGCGACGCCTGGGTCAGTCGCAATATCCATGCTGCCATGCGACTTGTCTGCATCTTTGATTGCAACCTTGGGTCCAACCTCGTCCAGCCGAATCCAGCACTTTGTTCAGTAACTTTAGCGGTAACTTTGTGAGCCGATTTGGCCTTTCATATATACTTCAAGCAGTTGCAAATTGAGGCGTTTTCGCTGCCTCCTCCAATTTCGTGTCTTAATGTTGTCCAAACCTTTTACAACTACATCGGAGATCGAGCCATGACTGAACTTCGCTGCGACTGGAACGGTGTCTTTCCAGCTGCCGTAACACCTTTCACACCGGAAGGTGCGATAGACGAGGGATCCCTGCGCCTGCTCATCGATCTTTTCATCAGTGAGGGCGTACAGGGTCTTGTCGCTGTAGGGAGCACAGGAGAGTGGTTCAGTCTGAACGACGAGGAGCGCTTGCGTGTTTTCCGAATCTTTCATGAACAGGTGGCTGGCCGCGTCCCTGTTGTTGGAGGGACTTCAGCAATCGGTACGCGCGAAACTGTAGCACTGACTGAGGCCGCGAAGGATATCGGGCTGGATGGTTGCATGGTGCTTCCCCCACCCTATGCTATGCCCAATCGTTCGGAAGTGGTTTTACATCTCCATGAGGTGGCTGACGTAGGACTGCCCGTTATGTTGTACAACAATCCGGCGCGGACGGGAATCAATATTGATTCTACGCTTCTCGCTGATCTAGTCGATCATCCTAATATTGTTGCTTTTAAAGACAGTACGAAGGACCTCTATCAGATGTCCGAATCGATTTATGCTGTTCGCGACCGCCTGGCCTGTTTCGCCGGACTCGAACCTTACGGAGGGAGTTGCTTCAGCCGCGGCGCGGTAGGGATCGTGTCGACCATATCCAATATCTGTGCACCGGACGTCGTGGCCTATTGTGAACACCTGATGGCTGGGCGCTTTGAAAAGGCCGCTCACCATCAAGAAGTTATTGACCGGCTTTACCACTTGCTAACCAAGAGCGGCGCAGCCAATTATGTCTTTGTTAAGGAGGCGATGGCGCTGCTCGGCCGGCCTGGTGGTTCACCCCGTAAGCCCTACCGCTCCGTGGACGAGGCGACCCGAGAGGGGATCCGTGTCGGCCTCAAATGTATCGAGCTGACTGGCCAGGATCAGGAGAGGGAAATGCACTGGGTGGCTACCAACCAGTACCAATCGTCAGCTTAGGCGGCACCGATG
>JAPKAJ010000004.1 GCA_028825345.1 Arenicellales bacterium
TCACCCCATGCTGTCGGACTGGCGCAACTTTGAAACCTGGAATGAATCCGGGGCACTGGACGCAACCCAGCGCGCGGCGGGTATCGTCAAGACCTTGCTGCATCAATATCAGCCGCCGGCAATGGATCAGGATATCGCGCTGGCACTGGACGACTTTGTTGCCCGGCGAGAATCGCAAGGCGGAGCGCCGGTTCAATAAGATGTTCTGGCTAACCCCGCTGTGTTAAACGGGCCTATGTGCCACAACTGTAATCGAGTTCTGATATGAAAATAGTAATTGTCGGTACGGGCGCCATGGGCTCGGTCTATGCAGCATTACTGGCTGACTCGGGTAACGAGGTCTGGGCGATTGATCTGTGGCAAGAGCACCTAGATGCCATCAATGATCACGGGCTACAGGTGTCTGGCGCCAGCGGCGAGCGCACGGTGCGCAATATTCAGGTCTCTACCCATGCCGCAGACGCTGGGCCTTGCGATCTGGTAGTGATAGCCACTAAGGCTTCAGCTGTGGGAGCTGCCGCGCGCGCCCTGACGAGTAATCTTACTGACGAAACCCTGGTGCTGACCATCCAGAACGGGCTTGGCGCAGGGGAGCGCATCAGCAAAAACCTCGACAGCGCCAATATTCTGCTGGGCGTCGCGGGCGGCTTTGGCGCCTCTGTACCTGAGCCTGGGCACGTACATCACAACGGTATGGAACTCATCCGTCTCGGTGAGATGCATGGCGGTCTGAGCGAGCGACTGGAGCGCGTCGCCAAGGTCTGGCAGGACGCAGGCTTCAATGTAAAGACCTTTGCAGATATCAATCAGCTCATCTGGGAAAAATTTATCTGCAATGTTGCACTGAGTGGCGCTGCAGCCGCTTTTGACCGTACCCTGGGTGAGGTGATGGACGATCCGGTGACCTGGGAGATCGCTAAGAAACTGGGCCTTGAGGCTTACCGCATTGGCAAAGCCAAAGGGATTCACTTTTCATTCGATGACCCGGTGCAGTACATCAGTGACTTCGGCAGCAAAATGCCCAAAGCCAAGCCATCGATGCTGCTGGACCTGATGGCCAAGCGCAGAACCGAGATTGATGCCATTAATGGCATGGTCCCAGTGGTGGCGAAAGAACAGGGCCTGGATGCCCCTTATAACGAAGCCATCACCGCAGTCATTAAAACCAAAGAATCCGCAGTCACGAATTGATCCGCTAATCGCTAACAATGTCTGATCCGGGACTGCAACACCGGCAGCGTCTAATCCTGTACAGGTTTATGGTTTTTCAGGTTCGCCAAGCGCCTCTTTTATAGATGTCTGAAACTGATAAACACCCTGCTCATGTTTCGGACTGAGCGGTCCGGGCTGGTACCCGCCCGACAAATAGTTCTGGTGCACCTGGGCGCAGATATCAAAATCCTGTTCGATTACCGCCATATTGCTTTTTATGACAGCATCACGTGCGGCTCGGGCGGCTTCTGAAGCGTCCGCAAAATAAAAGTCATAAATCAGCTCAGTGCGCGCGACCCCAATCGGATTGATACGGGACGTATTCATGCCGCCATCAAAAAACGATAAGGTCCAATTTGGCCACATCCACAGCCATCGACCCTGATAAAAAAGATCATCCCGGACAGGTGCCGTCATGCGGACCAGATTAGCCCCTGTCGTTGTTTGAAATTTTTCGAAGTCAATCGCCTTAAAGAAATCGGGATGGATGCCCGGAATGTGGTACCCCTCAACAAAATTATCGGTGTAGATCTTCCAGTTGGCATCGAACACCATTCTTTTTTGCCCGGCCCATTGATAATTCTCAATCGGATCATTTTTGATCTCTTCAGGCAGCCCGCCGAGTTGATTCTCAAGGGTGATTTTCCCAGCAACACAAGCAAAGACCAGATTCCGCCAGATACCGACTGTGATGCGATGCAAAGGCCATTGGTCGAGATTAAGTCTTTGCGTCTCATCGAACCAGGGCGCTCTTTCGAGCGAGCCATCCAGCCGGTAAACCCAGTTATGGTAGGGACAGCGGATAGATCTGCAGTGACCGCTACCCTCCTCCAGCAGTTTGGCGCCACGATGCCGGCATAGGTTTCTAAAACCGCGTAACTCTCCGGCCTGATCCCGCACCACAAACACCTTGGTCCCGGCTATATCAGCAGCAACATAATCACCGCTGTGTTGGAGATGCGCAGCTGATCCGATCAGCTGCCAGCTTGTGCTAAAGACGTCCGATTGCTCTTTAAGAAAAATCGCCGGATCAGTGTAATACTCTGCTGGGAGATTTTTCACGAGGATCCGATTCCCATGAAGTTTGCTCAGGTTCCGCAGAAGGTCGCTTGGACGATCTCTTCGGGTTGCGGCGGCTTCTGAAATTCGACATTGATCTGCTGTTCATCGAAGGGCTTTTGCAGAACTTCATGAAGACGTTCAAAAGGACCAAAACTACCGTTATCCTCTGCGGCACGTATGACCTCTTCGACCCGATGATTACGGGGAATATAGGCTGGATTTATCGCTTGCATCTGCGTGCACCGCTCAAGGTCTCCCCGGGGCTCATCGCGAAGTCGCGCCCGCCATTGCACCGCCCACCGATCGAAAGCGGCAGGGTCTTTGAATAGCTCTCGTACAGCGTCGTCCGCTGAATCATCGTCGCGCACAAGCCGCGACAGGCGCCGAAATACCAGCGTGAAATCGGCCTGGTTATCTGCCATGGTGGCGAGCAGTTCTTCCATCAGAGTTGAATCTGATTGTTTGCTCACCTCAAGCCCGAGTTTTGCTCTAGCGCCGTCGTTATAAGCCATCTCAAACTTGGCCGGGAATGCATTAACCCGGTCTTGTGCCAGTTCCAGTGATTGAGCACTGTCGGTATCGATGAGAGGGATCAACGTCTGGGCAAAACCTGCAAGATTCCAGTGCGCGATCGGTGCCTGATTGGCATAGGCATAGCGCCCGCCGTGATCAATTGAGCTATAAACCGTGCTCGGGTGATAGGTATCCATAAAAGCGCACGGGCCGTAGTCGATGGTTTCACCACAAATAGACGTGTTATCAGTATTCATCACCCCGTGAATGAAGCCAATCAGCTTCCATCTAGCCACTAGAGACGCCTGGGCATTGATGACAGCGTCGAGTAGCGCAAGGTAAGGCTGCCGGTCTTCACGTGCATCGGGGTAATGACGATCAATGACGTGATCCGCCAGCAACCTCAAGGCTTCGATATCCTGGCGGGCCGCAAAATACTGAAAGGTCCCCACCCGGATATGACTCCGGGCAACCCGGGCCAATACCGCCCCGGGTAGAAAACGCTCACGTTGAACCTGCTCACCGGTAGTGACTGCTGCCAGCGCGCGCGTCGTGGGCACCCCAAGCGCATGCATTGCTTCGCCGACAATATATTCGCGCAGTACTGGGCCCAGAACGGCGCGTCCGTCCCCATTGCGCGAAAACGGTGTGCGCCCGCACCCCTTCAATTGAATATCACGTCGGATTCCGTCCTGATCTATCACCTCGCCTAGCAGGATTGCCCGTCCATCACCCAGTTGCGGCGACCAGCCGCCAAACTGAAAGCCGGCATAGGCCATCGCCAGAGGTTCAGCATCGCTCGGGATGCGGTTTCCCGCCAGTATCTGCACACCCTCGGTTGACGCCAGTACCGCTGGATCCAGCTTCAGGTGATTGGCCAGATCGTCATTGATTTTGACAAGCCGGGGGGTTGATACCGGCGTGGGTGACAGTCGTGCAAAAAAATGCTCCGGCAGGCGCGCGTAAGAATTATCAAAACCGAATATCGGAGCGTTCACTGAAATCCCTCGAACAATGTCTTATTGCCTTACAGTTGACAACAGCAACTACCGAGCTGGGGTCTGATCTTTTCAGTTGACCAGGCCCCGCGCAACCCCAAGGTTATTGTGGGCATGACGCCTTGCTGCTGCGATTCCCTCCTGCAGGATGCACTAACGATATAGTTCCCAACAGCATTTGAAGCTTGCGCACCCAAATAAAATAAATCCAATCCAACCATTTCCCGCCTATCTATGAAAATCTCGGGCCTAAAGACATTTCTGATTCCGACATACGTCTCTGACAGCGAATGGGCTTTGGGTAAGGCTTTTTTGCTGATCAAGGTAGAAACAGATAGCGGCCTGTCGGGCTGGGGTGAAGCCTATGTTCCCCATGATTGCGAGCACGTTATCGATGCATTGATCAGAGCAATGGCGCGATATCTTGAGGGAACTGATCCTCTAAAGATCGAGAAGTTTCGTTACAACGCACTTAATGCTTTTGCCAATTTGCAGACCGGCTTTCACCTTTCATGCGCGATTGCGGGTATCGAGATGGCTTTGTGGGACATCACCGGTATCGCCATGGAGCAACCGGTGTATCGACTGCTCGGCTCACCCTGCAGAACACAGGTGCCAGTGTACGCCAACTGCCACAGCAATAAAGGGAAACCTATCGATGACATCGTTGAATATGCGAAAGCCCGATATGCTGAGGGCTTTCGAAGCGTCAAGATCTACCCGTTCTTAGATCAAACAGCAGTAGAGCAAGGCCTGACTGATCTTCAGTATCTACGCGAATCGCTTGAGTCGGACTGCACCATCCTTGTCGATGCCTGGCGCGCGTTGGATTACGACACTGCCATACTGGCGTGCGCAGGGCTGGAACAACTGGGAATCAAATGGCTCGAGGACCCTGTTCCGCTCGATGATCTTCAAGCCTTGTCACGAATCACGAGCGAAACGTCCCTGAGCATCGTCACCGGCGAAACACTCAGCACCGAAACGGAGTTCGAATTACTGTTGCAAAAAAACGCTGCCAACATATTAAATCCAGACATTGCGTGTTGCGGGTTGTCGCAAATTCGATCGATCGCTGCCAATGCGCGCGCGCAGTCCTGCCAGATGGCGATTCATAACTTCAACACTATGGGGCTGGGCCTTGCGGCCAGCCTGCATATAGCCGCAACCATTCCGAACCTGGCCGGTGTGGAATACTTTCCTCGGTTTAAAGCAGCATCGGACCAATTTTGCGTATTACACTGGCAGCACGGTGAAGATCATGCTTTTAAGCTTTGTGATAGACCCGGGCTGGGCGTCACAATGGACGAGTCGGCTCTGGCCCGTTTTGCATATCAGCCCGGTCCAGCGCGACCTTGGTCGGACTGACTTATGTGGCCTACATTTTCAACTCAGCCCAGATAACTGGACAAGCATGTGGGCGTTGTCTTGGTGGCCCGCTCCTCAATGCCTCCTTTCGGGCCAGATAAGCCCGGTGAACTGCCCTCAGAAAAACTACGGCGCGTGCTCGTGAGTTGCAGCACACCCAGACGATGCAAATTTTCAATCCACGAAGAATTGGAAGATTCCTGTAGGCGTGACAAGCTTGGCTCAGTTAGGTAGATTCGCCGTAATTCATCCGCGATCGTGGTGTTGACGGCATAGGTCGTAAAAAATGGGTTATCGGAAAAACTGAGTTCACAACTTCTGTTGCTTCCTCCTGCGCCCTCTTCGGTCACTATTCGCAAACCCGAGTGCAACGTAAGAACCAGTGAACCTGCGCTCTCACTTTCCCAGAGAAGACGCTGTTCAAGCCATTCCTGAACTTCTCCCCAAATAGGAGTGGATGGATTGTTAATTGTGCGCTTGCTGATATCACAACCGGCTTCCTTACCATTTACCCAAACCAGGATGTATCCGAAGTTGACGGTCTTCAAATCAGCTTTGCGGAAATTGTTGACCCAGCGATCAAGTTCACTGTTGTAGTCGTCAAGGGACTGGGAAAACGGGGCATGGCAGTGAGGAACAGAAAACAGAATCTCATCCCGATCAGCTGTTGTCAGAATGAGCCCAAGAACATCGGCATCACCCAGCCAGATCTTAAGTTTCTGTTCATAGGTATCTATATCCACCAGATCGGTAACGATGCACAATCGGCCATCGGGGTTCAGATGTTCCCGCGAACCTTCAACAATAGCCCGCAATATGTTTTCGCCGGAGGTACCTCCATCGCGGAACTTGAGTGACTCCTCAGGACTCGGCACAAAGGGCGGGTTTGCCAGGATGCAATCAAATCTCTGGCCGGCAACAACCTCATACAAGTTGCTAAGAAGTGCCCGGTAGTTGGCAACACCATTAAGTTGCGCATTAAATCGAGCAAATCGAACTGCTCGGGGATTGAGGTCGACAGCTACAACTTGCCGTGCATAGCGACTTGCAACAAGCCCCTGAATACCAGAGCCACAACACAGATCAAGGACACTGTTGCACAACTCCCGTGGTGCGACTTGAACCAGGCCATGGCTATCCATACCGATATACATCACCGGATCTTCATCTAACCGATCATCGGCCCGAATCATATAGCGGTGATCAGTCGCGAACAGAAGACCTCCTGAGCAAAAGATATCCACGCCCCCTGAAACTCCACCCTCAATGTCAACCAATAGACCCAGGGCCTCCAACAGACTGATGTCATTACTGTTGAGAATTTTCTGGACTCGTTCACGTGGAACTGAAGCCCGCAGTTGGAAGAGTCGTATCAGATCACTTAGGGGTGATTCCGACAAAACATGGGCATCATAGTAATGTAGGCGGGTCGGCTCAATCATCTGTAGGGATTCAACTCCAAGAATCTCGCAGATGGCGGGCTCTGAATAACCGTGCCCAATAATTGTTTGGCGTACGTTCCTCAACTGCTCATCGATGAGAAAGTTCTCATCCTCAAAAGCGCTGAAAGTTCTCTCGGTACGGGACAAACTGAACTGTTTTTCCACATCTCCGTCCGATCGACTCCAACCTTCATGGACGAGAACGCCGAAACGATTTAGAACGACGCTCATCTCATCAACGAGCTCATTGAGTTCTGCCGGTGTTGCCCTTAGCTTGAGGCGCAAGTCATCACGCAGATTCTTCGGATTCTGGCGCAGGGCCAACACCATCTGTAGACGATCCATATCGAGAGAGACATCTCCCAGTCGTCCGGATTCGTCAACCAGAACGGACCGACTCTTTGGATCAAGAATTAAAGTGGCATCGGAGCCAATCTGAGTAACTAATGGGGCAAGTAGTTGAGAATCTGGAAATAACTTGCTTGTTTCTTTAAAACGAGCACCTTTAGCAGAGAGCTCGGCCACTTCGGACTCATTCCAGTGCTGACTGAGGCCACTGTGAAAAATCGCCGCATCCAGCTCTTTCATCAGAGGTAGTACGCTGGGCTGGCTGGATTCCAATCCATGGGGGTGATCCTCAACCGGCAGATCCTGGACGTGGTCAGCATAATCCTTGACTGGTTGATGGCGTCGCTTGATCCAGCGGTTATCCAATGCCAGATAATCGATGTCGGTATGCAGGAAAGTCTCAATTGCCTCCTCGGGAGTCTCAACGATCGGCTGACCCGCAACATTAAAACTGGTATTCAGAAGAACCGGAGCCCCGCCGCGCCGACGCTCAGCTTCGAGACACAGTGCGTGAAAGAAAGGATCCTGTTCAGGTGTGCATGTTTGAATCCGACCCGTATTGTCTTCATGAGTAATTGCAGGCAATTTGGCCCGGAACTCCTCGCGAACTGGTGCAACAAGTAGCATGTAAGGGGAGGGTGAACTGAGTTCAAAAACTTCATTGGCTCGATCGAGCGGGACAAACGGTGCAAAAGGTCGAAAGGCTTCACGGAACTTAACACGTGCATTAACGACATCCTTCATACGCTCAAAAGTCGGATCAGCAATGATTGAGCGGTGACCCAGGGCACGGGGCCCAAACTCTGTCCCTTTTTCAAAGCGGGCGACGATATTCCCTTGGGCAAGCGCCTCGGCCACCCGCTGGGTCATCCCGGAAAAATCATGCTCCTCAACCTCAAGTAAATCAGCATACCGAGCGATGGCATTATCTGTTTCTTCACTACTATAGCTACGGCCAAAACAAGCCGAGCCTAAAACAGGTCGTTGGATTCCTCCTTCATTGCTGTGATACCCCCATAGGGCGCAGCCGATGGCAATTCCGTTATCGGCAGCGGCGGGAAAGATAAAAATATCATCCAACTTACAGTCACGCAGGATCTTATAATTAGCAACCGAATTAAGTCCTACTCCACCAGCTATGCAGACGTGTTTGAGGCCAGTGATGTGGCAGGCGTTAGCTACTATTTGACAAAGCACCTCTTCGAGTTCTGTTTGCACCTTATAGGCAAGATCTACCAGCCAAGGTCGAAAATAGGGCTTGCCATGGCCATCGTCATAACGTTTTTCCAATGCAGCCATCTCGAGGAATATGTCATAGGCTGATATCTTGACTCTATGTGAGCTTTTCTCTTTGGCTAGCCAGCGTTGCCAGTTGGGTTGCGGGCCGCCGTAAGCAGCCAGCCCCATAAGCTTGCCGGCTTCAGGAAAACTTAGCCCGGAATTCAGCGTGGTCACAAACCCAGCGCGCCGGGATACCGCTTCATAAACAAACCCAAGGGTAGACAGTGCTGCCAGATGCGATCGGACAGTCTCGGAATGCAACTCTTTTAGTTCAGTTCCACGCCCTTCATAAAGAGTATAGGATTCTGTTTGCCGCCCATCAGTCCCAGCAGTAGTGGAGCCACTTGCGTCAACAACCAGTACCAGAGCCTCTTCAAACCCAGAGGGCCAAAAGGCTGAATAGGCATGTGCCAAGTGGTGACTCGGGACAGTCCTGACCCGGGAAGCAAGATCAGCAGAAAACTTACCACGGATAATTTTCGGTGCCAGATCCTCTCCCGGCATATTGGCAGTGATGGTAGACATCTCGCCAAGAGGTAGGCCCAGATAGTCAAGGCAGTACGCGATACTCTCTCCGGGAACCTGAATCTGCCCCATGGCGTCGGGAGATTGCAGCATAAATCCGACGCTATGTTTAATACGATCAAGGCGCTCCTGTTCTATTGCTGCAACAACTGCACCGTTCTCAACGACCGCAACAGAACGGTCGTGCCCCATATTGATTCCCATGTGATAGCTCATTAGCCTATCTTTCTCCTTGTTGGCGAAACTATTTGTTCACCATTTTCAGACTATTCGATCCTCGTACGCTCTACTTATCGGATCATAATTACTACAAAAATTCAGGTATTAAGACTACAACCACTTCCTCACCAATCAAGGGTAGTAGGCGTGGGAGTGGTCAACCTGAGTCACTCCTCCAGAATGACCGCAAAGTCTTCGACGTATCCCACTTTACCCGATGCGACCCTGACCGAAGTGACTTATGTGGCTCACATTCGTGAAGCGGTAATCTGGAAAAAAGAAATCAGATCAGGCGCGGAAAAGTCTCGCACTCCAGTGCACCTGCGTGCACCAGATCATCGCCACGCTCATCAGGATTGCACTCCCAGGGTTTATCATCAAAGCGTGCGTCATCTCCGAACCAGTGGGTACATATGACCCTACGCCGGTTGCGCCGCTGCAGATTGCCCGGAGCACTGTGGTGGGTGCGAAAATTCAAGATGGCGCAATCCCCAGCTTTCATCGGTGCGCAGGCAATCTCGTAACCCTGTGAATCATTACTCCACTGAGGTGGGTCAGGTTCTTTCTGACCTCGCATGCCTTTTTCAGTAAAAAAATCTATCGCTTTGTAGTTTTGATCCAGCTTGTGTGAGCCTAAAACAAAGCGAAGAGCGGTTTCCTCGGGTACATCATCCAAGGCGGTCCAGACATTGCATATCTGTGTGCCCGAAACTGGCCAGTAGGCCTCGTCGTAATGCCATGGCGTCTGGGTACTGGTGCCAGGCTCTTTGACGATGGCCATATCAAAATAAAGGAGCAAGCCCCGGCTGCGCATCACCCGCTGCGCCAATCGTGCGGCTGGAGACCTGAAGGTGAATTTCTCAAAGGACGGTAACCGTCTCCATAAAAAGGTATCGAAAAAAAATGTTCCGGATTCGCCATTATTTTTATGATCTTCGCGGGCCAAACTATCGCAAGCGGTTCTGATTGCAGCCGCCACAGCCCGTCGACCCTGCTGAACCCATTCATTGCTGAATGCGCCCTCAAGGCAGACCACGCCGTCCCGCTGGTAAGCGGCGACCGCACCCCGGGTGGGCAGACCATCGCTACCTAAGGCAAACTTTTTTAAGGTCCGCATAAACGATTAGGTTGATTGGACATCGTTATTTCTTTAGCCAAATTGGCGCCGTCAAAAAGTCAGGTCCCACGATATATCCCAAGAGAAACAACTGTCAATTGATCTTTGGTAATTCTGCATAGCTGGATACACTAGGGTGACATCCCGCTATTGGAATTTCGATAACTGCTATGGCCATTAAAGCCCTTTCTGACGCCGATAAAATGATGCTCGACTCCCTGTACTGGTGGGATATCCCGACCTTGTTCCGGGCCCCACTGGACCGTGACCCAGCAAATGCGGACATTGCGCTGGTCGGTGTACCACACTCTACCGGTAACGGTACCACCGAACGTGATCAGCACCTGGGTCCGCGGGCCTTGCGCCACGTGTCGGCCATGGCAAAAAGGGTACACATGGATTTTGAAATCGATCCATGGGCCGCCCACCAGATTCATGATCTGGGTGATGTGCCATTGCCCGAGGCGAACGACAACGAGGCATGTATAGAACGGATCACCGATTTCTACCGGGCGATCGACGCCGCAGGTGCGCGCCCGGTATCAGTCGGCGGGGATCACTCGGTTACCGGCGGTATCATTCAGGCGATCGCAGGGCCGGATGCAAAACTGACCAGCGGCGAGAAAGCCGTCTTTTTGCATTTTGATGCTCACACCGACGCTTATGAGCAGGTGCCGCATTTTCTGGGTGCGATCAAATCAGCCGCCCACTGGGCAAGCTATCTGGTTCGTGACGGCCTGATCGACGCAAGCCACAGTGTCCAGATTGGCATGCGTGGCAATCCGCGCACGCTGAGCTGGCTCAACCCCAGCAAGGAACTGGGCTATGAGCTCATTACTATGGATCGCTACCGCCGCATCGGGCTCGAAGAGACCATGCAGATTATCAATGACCGGATCGGCGACGCGCCGCTCTACATTACCTTTGATCTGGATTGTATGGATCCAACGGTAGCGCCCGGCGTGGCGAACATCGAGGCCGGAGTCCAGGGCTTTCAGGTGGACGAGGTTATGCAGTTGCTGCGCTGTGTACGGGGCAAAAATATTATCGGCGGCGACGTGGTCTGCATGATGCCCACTAAAGATTCACCCAATCAGATTACCGCGCATACCGCGGCGGCGGTCATGTTCGAGATCATCAGTCTCATCTCTGACAGCCTCACCCTAAATAATCGCTTGTGATTTGATATTCGTTCTGGGAAATGGCGGCCTACACTATTGGTATTAATCGCTTTGTCGGAATTCCATTAGCCAATGAGGCGCAAGCACTAACCGCGGTTAGACCATGTCTGAGGACTCTTCTGTGAAGAAACGATACGCTTGGCCCGAAAATACCTGGAACTGGCCGATCCCGGTTACCCATAAACACGCCGTTCGTTGCGGCGAGATGATCTGGGTTGGGGGGCAAGTTGATCTGACCCCCGACGGCATAGTCAGGAATCCGGGAGAACTGGATACCCAGGCTCAATATGCAATTCATCACTTTGATCAGGCATTGCACGATCTTGACTGTGACCTGGAGGATCTGGTCTGGCTGTTATGTTTTTATGTTAACGATGGCTCGGTTAGCGAATCTGATTTTCTAAAAATGCTTGGCTCTTACCTGCCATGTGGTGCCCACCCCGCCGTCAATGCGGTGCCTGTGCCAGCCCTCGCTTACCCCGGATTGGCTGTCGAGATAGAAGGATATGCGATGCGGCGCGAAGATGGTCGGCGTATTAAAAAATCAGTCGCAGTCGATAACACGCTTCAACCGTTACCCATTCCCTTCAGCCAGGCAGTGAGATCTGGCAACATGATATTCGTTTCTGCACAATACCCGTATAGCCCAGATGGTAACGTTATCAATCCAAGTGACAGTGTTGCCCAGACAAAACGGGTGATGACCCAGGTGTGCGGGCTACTCAGTCAGTTCGGCGCGGAGTGCAGCGATGTCGTAAAGTTAAACCGCTGGTACGCAGGCAATGTCGGAATAGATGATTTTGAGCCTGCTGCTCTTGCCTGCGCATCATTTTTTCGAGAACCCGGCCCCGCAGCAACCGGCATCCCTTTACCCAGGCATGCAGACAAAGATATTGCGATAAAGATCAGTGTCGTCGCCATGCTGGGCGAAGATGGGCAACATTTATCCAAAACTCACTCTTGGCCAGATTCACTCTGGGATTGGCACGTTCACCTGCCATACAAACATGGTGTGAAGTGCGCAGGAATGATATTTCTTGGAGGACAAGTTTCCCTTAACAAACAAGGAGAAGCGATATATCCAGATGATCTGACCGCCCAGACTCATCAGGCAATGGCTCATATCGGAACAATCCTTCGCGATCTAGACGCCAGCTATGACGATGTTTGTAAAGTCCTTGCAATGTACCAGGCCAGCGACGACGCAGATGCACTACACCAGAACCTCTCCATCCGCTCGTCTTACTTCAACGACCCAGGGCCCGCAACCAGCGGAGTGCCATTACCGGCGCTGGCATATCAATCAATGGTTATTGAGATTGACGCCTTTGCCATGGTTAATCAAAAAGAATAATCGCGGTTCTGGGCTATTGACCATTGCTTTTGTGCAGTAACTTGTAAAACAGATGACAAAATCCCCGTCATCGCGCCACGCACCTATTTAACCAGTTACCAGTACAAAACTGGGTCACACCGGAACTACCCGTCGGCAGTACGACGTCCCCAGAAAAGCTTGCGCACCTCTTCACTGTTCACCAGGTCTGGCCTTTCTGCATAGCAAAGCACTGGAACCAGTCTGGGTACTATTCCGCTCATCTTGGTAACGCGATGAATGGTTTGGCGTCCGGCAAATATCAACAAAGTGCCTGGTGTGAACGGTAACTGCATCACACCTTGCCGGTTGCCCTCCAACACCCCCTGAACGATTTCCTTCTCGTTCTTTAGGCCCCGGATCTGCGGCATATACTCAAACAACCCCCCTTCGTCAGGCTGTTGCAGCATCAAAGTGATAGTGAATTCGGATTCATCAAAATGCCAGCCGTGCTGCCCGCCATCGACGAACACATTTATCGAACATGCACCCAGTGGATCTGCGAAACGGAAAAGTGGGTCTTTATCCAGAATTGCAGCTATAAAGTCTTTCAGCGGATCCCAGTGATACAACCGTTTCAGGGCGCCATGGTCCACGAGCAAATCATAGGCCACGGATCCTACAAACGTAGACTCCTGACGCTGGGTGACATCCTTTGGCGAAAGGTTTGGATCCGCTTCAGTCAAATACGCATTATGTGTGCTGTCACAAAAATAAGCCTGGCCAAGCATACTATTAGCTTCGCGCGCCAATTCGTCTACCGCATCAGGACGAATAAAGCCTGGGAGTATGCACAGGCCGCTTTTCGTGAACTTCTCCTGACAGGTCTGCGCCAGCGCTGAACCAACACCCGAACCCAAATCAGTGATCGGGTAGCGTTCGGTATCGACCATAGATGGTGCACTTATACCCTCAAAACTCATCCTGCCTCCTTCGTTTGCCTTATCGGAAAATTGTAATCTGGTTCCCTAGAACCTGACACACATACCCAAAAGAGAGTCACCAGCTAATCCAAAGACCATTCGGCTTTACGCAAAGGTAGTGTAGGATGCCCACTGTAATAGAGCAAATAACGGTACAGTTAAACTCTTTAGGCATAAATCTTGCGGATAGGCAAAAACATCAGTCAGGGGAGATAAAAGTGGTCGATGATAATTTTCGTTTGAACCAACCGTTTGTTGGGATACCGTCATTTTTACGCTCCAGTATCTGCACGGACATCGCGACACTCTGGATGCGATTGCGCGACGCACAGAAGTCATCGCCTTTGATTTTGTCGAGGTGAACCCACAACTGGACGTCGGCACAGGCGTGACTGCGTACCTGGGCGCTCATGTCATGGTGGAATTTCTCGGACGCATCTGTGAACAACCCTGGTGGATAGAAAAACGCACCCAGCGCCTTAATCGATGACGAAACGGGTACTGATTACCGCAGGCGCTGGCGGCATCGGCCGCGCAATGGCGCATGCATTCGATGAGCAAGGTGCAAAAGTCTGGGTGGTGGACATTGATACAACGGCACTGAAAACCTGCCCGGACCACTGGCAGACTAACTGCCTCGACGTAACTGATGAAACAGCTGTCAGTACTCTTTTTGCTGAACTACAAGATCAGTGGGGCTCTTTGGATACTCTTTGTTCTAACGCTGGCGTCGCCGGGCCGGGCGCGCCTGTTGACGAGATCTCGATAGAAGAATGGCGCGCCTGTGTTTCGGTCAGTCTGGAAGGTACTTTTCTTTTTGCCAAACATGCGGCGCCGCTGATGAAGGCACAAGGCTCCGGCGCCATCATCATCACTTCATCGACCGCCGGAATATTTGGTTTTGGTAACCGCTCGCCCTATGTCGCAGCAAAATGGGGAGTCATTGGTCTGATGAAAACCCTGGCTATCGAACTGGGGCCGTTTAATATCCGCGCTAACGCGATCTGTCCTGGCCCGGTTGAAGGTGAACGCATGACATTTGTGGCCGAGCGCGAGGCGCAAGTCAAAGGCAAAACAGCCGAGCAAATCCTGGATGAATATGCCAGTGGCTCATCGATGAAAAAACTTGTTAAAGGGGAAGATATTGCCCACATGGCAGTCTTTCTTGCCAGCGACAGTGCAGCGCTGGTGAGTGGCCAGGTGATTGCCGTTGACGGGCATACCGAGAACCCGGAGCCCCGCTACTAAGCTCAACCACTCGCCCTCGTCAGTAGGCCCTGACTTGAGACGCTCCCTGATAGAGAATTTCTGCCCAGTTGGTATTCGCCCGTTCGCGTTCACCCACCGCCGCCGCATCCATATCCTCCACGGGCCGTTTCAAAATCGAGTAACCGGATAAATCTGTACAACCCCGCACCACCTGCACCAGGTTCTCACCGATGACCTGCTTACATTCTGGCCGCATATAACATTGCAAAGCCACCCCCAGGCGCCGCTGATCACCTCGGTTGGGCATCGATCCATGAACGGTTCTTGCATGATGCAAGGATATCTGACCTGGTCGTAACACAAGGTCAACTGCAGCGCTTTCATCAATATCTTCGATGGCCTGCCCACGGGTCAGGATATTGTCTTTGCCAAAAGAATCATGATGCTTGAGGATATCGCCTTTGTGGCTTCCCGGAATAACCTTGACGCATCCCAGCTCGCTATTGCTTGGAGTCAAAGCAAGCCATGGTGTCACAAAAGTATGCGGTTCAAGTCCCATGTAGGTGCCATCCTGGTGCCAGCTGACAAAGCCCTCGCTCCGTGGCTCTTTGAAAAAGAGCACACAGCCGTATAAAAGAATATCCGGCCCGATAAGGTCTGAGACTGCGTCAACAATCACCGAGTGATGCGCTATCTCGTCAATGCATTTGAAGGCAAGGTGAGGATTGTTGCGATTGGTGGGGCTCAGTTCCTCAGGATACGCGGCTTCAGCGGCCTCTACTCGCAACTTCAGAGCGTGGGCTTCATCTTCGGACATCACATCCACAGGGGCACAATAACCAAACTCATAAAAGTGCTCGACCTGCTGAGTGCTAAGGATACGTGGCATGAGTACGCTCTCTGGCTAAGCTTAGATCTTTAACGCCTGTGCGATTCTATTCAAGCAAGTCTTAAAAAGTCCATATGGGCATGGTGTCAATTTTCACCCTAAGATCCAGTCGACTCTAGACAAGTCTTTACTTGGGTGCGACACATCTGCTGTTGCAATAGGACGTGAACGCGATCTGATCGCTTATCATCAGGACCTTCAAAGGCTGAACCCATTTGCCCCAAAGCCGCCTTTAAACAAAAAAAACCTTATGGCGTCAAACACCACAGTGCAAGAGTCTCACCTGACAAACTGGTATCGATGCGATATTGACCGGGGGCTACTAAAGAGACTCTCTCGGCGCAGTAACTGGCATGGCCTGGCCTATCTTGCCTATTTTTGCGCGCTTTTGGGGGTCACCGCTGCACTGGCTTTGGTATCGGTCGGCACGTGGTGGAGCATACCCGCCTTCTTTTTTTACGGCAGTATCTGGGTCTTTGCCACCAGCGTGGTCCATGAGACCTCTCACGGCACGCCGTTTCGAAACCGGGCGCTGAACGAAACTGTGCTCTTTATCTTCGGGTTCATGGTGCAGCAAACGCCTTGTCTTCTGCGCTTCGTGCATGCCCGGCATCATTCCAGGACAGCCATTGTGGGTGACGACCCGGAGATCATCCTGACCAACCCGATGACCTGGAAAGACTTTGTCGTAAAAGAACTGATCGATATTGGAAGTATCTGGTACTTCACCAAGGCTACTGCCCTGCTTGCCTTCCATCGACCCGGCAACGATGCAACCGACTGTATTCCTGCTGAAAAAATGCACCAGGCTTTCATCGAGGCGCAAGTGTACCTGCTCGCCTACCTTGCTGTGATCGCCTGGTCTATCGCGACCCAGTCATGGCTACCCGTGACAATGCTGATACTGCCTCGGGTTTTTGGCGCACCGACCCATGGCGTGATTCTGGCAACCCAGCATTTTGGAATGGCCCAGAACATTAAGGATCACCGGCATACCACCCGAACCATGACGGTGAGTCCACTGCTGCAATTGCTGTACTGGAACATGAATTACCACATTGAGCATCATATGTTCCCCCAGGTGCCCTTCCATGCACTGCCCGCACTGCACCGCGCCATAAAAGATCAGTGCCCGGTACCGACTCGTGGTGTGCTCAGAGCCATGCGTGAAATCGCAACAACGATTAACCATCAGCGTACAAATCCATCCTATACCACGCCGCGCCAACTGCCTTCAGCTTATGCGTAGCAGTTTTGTCTTGTTGTCAGAATCTATGGTTAATCAAGATTCATCCGATAACTTGGTCTTTCGCCCGCCACTATTGAAAAATTGCCATGTATATTCTTTACGGAGGTAGGTTCACCCGATCGCTCATGGTCGAAATGGTGTTGGCCGAGGGAAACATTGACTACCAACTTCGAGAGATCGACATCCTGAAAAACGAGCATCGGTCCACCGAATTTCTGAAGATCAATCCATTCGGTTGGGTGCCTGCTCTGATCACAGCCGAAGGCATCGCTCTTTATGAGACCCACGCCATTAATCTATACCTGAGCGAACGACATCAACTGGTCCATCTTGCTCCACGGGCCGATGAAATAGAGCGTGGATTGTTTCTCAGTGGACTGTTCGCTATCTGTGACGATCTGGAACCGGTGATGAAACGTTACTATTATCCGCACCGCTTTTCACTGAATGATGCCGATATACCGCGGGTTAAACAGATCGCATTGAACGACGCACTAGATTGTCTCAAGGTTATCGATGGACGACTGAGCGAAAACGGCCCCTATCACCTGGGCAACCGGTTCAGTCTGGTTGACCTATCACTCAGTTACTGGGTCGCACTGATTTATTATCTTGACGTACTTAAGCCCTTTGCCGCCATACGCCAATGTATGAACCTGGTTATGAGCCGACCTAAACTGCAACCCATGTTCGAATACCAGATCGAATGGAATAAGGAGTCACTTCAATCGGCAAAGGCCCCTTGGTCAATGCTGTAGAGTTTGCGGCCGATGAATTTTTGCCAAAACTGCCGATTACCCAGATCCACCAGTCACAAATTCTAAGAATCACGCTAAAAAGTTGGCAACTGCCTGAACATTCTTCAACGACAAAGAATTACACTGACTTACAACTCGGTGCACAACGGAGCCATTTGGAAACATATTGATGACTGGACCGCTGACCGGCTACCGGATAGTAGAACTCACCAGTATGCTCACTGGCCCCTGGGCAGCATCCATGCTGGGAGATCAGGGCGCAGATGTGATTAAGGTAGAAGTGCCCGGCGTTGGCGATCATACCCGGTCCGTTGGTGTTCAACGCCATGGCCTATCGTCAAATTTCCTGAACATCAATCGCAGCAAACGGTCGATCACCATTAACCTGAAATCGACCCAAGGTCGGGTGGTTCTCGAAAAACTGGCATCGAACGCAGATGTGTTGATACAGAACTTTCGTCCCGGCGTTGTTGAGCGGCTTGGGATTTCTTATAGTGAGATCAGCACAGTAACGCCGGACATTATTTATGTCTCGATGTCTGGCTTCAGTGAGCGAGGTCCCCTGGCAAAAAAGCCCGTTTACGATCCGATTATTCAGGCGATATCCGGCCTAACCACCATACAGGCTGGCTCGGACCAGGAAAGGCCCCGGCTGATCCGCACAATTCTGCCGGACAAAGTCACTGCGATTTATGCCGCTCAAGCGGTTACCGCCGCCCTGCTGGCGCGTGAGCGCACCGGGGAAGGTCAGCATGTACGGCTATCCATGCTCGACGCGGTACTGAATTTTCTCTGGGCTTCGGACATGGGAGGCCAGACCTATGTCGATCAGCCTGTGAGTAATCAAGCGGCGGCCAGTTTTATCGATCTGATCTACGAAACACAAGACGGGTATATGACCGTATCCACCATGACCAACAAGGAGTGGGAAGCGCTGAGCCGCGCCTTTAAGCGACCTGACCTGCTTGAAGATCCTCGCTTTAAAACGCCTCAACTGCGAGGCCATAATGTGAATGATCGACTCGACGTCGTTCAGGAGGTATTGCTCTCTAAAACGACCCGCGAGTGGCTGGATATTTTTGACCAAGAAGACGTGCCCTCGGCACCAGCCCTGACTCGCGACGAGGTCATCAAACATCCGCAGGTTATCGCCAGCGATATTCTTCGAGAGCACGACCACCCGATCGCTGGCCGCTTACGTCAAGCACGGGTCGCGGCTCGTTTTGAAGGAACCCCGCCCAGCGAACCCAGGGGAGCACCGCAATTGGGTGAGCACAGCGATGAAGTATTAATCGAGCTGGGATTTTCTGACGAGGAGATATCAGCTTTGAAAGCCTCCGGCGCGGTTGGTAATGAAAGCTATCCGGCCTAACTGCCTGGCACATGGCCCACAGCCCATGCATACGCTTTACAGTCTTTCAGACTCACGGGTAACCGCGATACAAATAACGCCGACAGTGGCCAAACAGCCACACGGGGTACAACCCGTTAATATCCATCTTCTCGTTAGCGGCACTGACTCTATGCGACTCGCCCCAGCCAAATTTACTGCAATAGACGAATACATCAACCACACGGCAGCACGTTTAATGATTGCTCCTATACTCACTGGACATCCCAGTGGCCTGAGGCGGATCATAAATATGGGTATAACGGATGATTGATTTGTATTTCTGGCCCACGCCTAACGGGTGGAAAATATCTATTGCTTTAGAGGAAATGGGCCTGGCCTACAATGCCATCCCAGTCAAACTGGGCAAAGGCGAGCAGTTCACTCAAGAATTCGAGAAGATAAGCCCAAGCCATCGTATGCCGGCCATTGTTGATCATGAACCCTTGGGACAAAGAGCGCCATTTGCTTTGGCAGAATCTGGTGCAATCTTGATGTACCTCGCAGAAAAATCGGGGCAGTTCTGGCCTAACCAAACGCAAGACCAGTACCAGGCGCTGCAATGGCTGCTCTGGCAGACCACTCAACTGGGCCCCATGATGGGCCAACATGGGCATTTTGCGCTCTATGCCAAGGAACAAATTCCGTATGCTGTGGGGCGCTATCGGCACGAAGTGCTTCGGCTTTTCAAAGAGCTCGAACAGCGCCTTAACGGGCGCGAGTACATCTTAGATCAGTACAGTATTGTTGATATGGCCTGTTGGCCGTGGATACTGACTTACAAAAGCCAGAAGTTTGACCTTAACTACTATCCCAATATCAGGCGCTGGTATGACTCATTAAAACAGCGGCCCGCCTTGCGTCGTGGCTACGACCTATTTAAAGAGGAAAAGTCCAAACGAGGCAATGAAGCGCCGGACGAACAAACTCGCGTGCACTTATTTGGTGTGGCATCCGAGGATGATCATTAACCAGCATTGCAAAGTGTATGTTTCGCTTTGAAGATTTGAGATTCCTATTGGCGCATTAGAGAAAGTAAAGTCCAGGTCCTAAAGGGTAGATTCGTCTGCTAAACCCACCTAGTTAAAGCGAGCTCGTTATTATCGGCATGAAATATAGTGAGAAATAGCACCCCGTGAACCTGTCAGGACAAAGAGCATTGGTCACGGGTGCGTCTGGAGGCATTGGGCAAGCTGTTGTTAAAGCGCTGCAAAGCGCCGGGGCAACGGTGGCCGGAGTAGACCGGTTCCCAAGCGATTCGTGTGATTTTTCTATTGTGGGGGATCTAACTGACCCTGGATTCTGCGATAGCCTGCCAGATGCCGCTGCCTCACAGCTGGGTGGATTGAATATTGTGATCAATAACGCTGGTGTGATTCGCCGCGGCCCCATCACGCAGGCAAGTGATGAAGACTATGCGATCTCTTTTGCTGTTAACGTTGAAGCACCTTTTCGCATATGCCGGGCGGCAATACCGCTTCTTGCAGATCAAGGTGGTGGCGCAATTGTGAACATCGCCTCATGCTGGGGGGTACATCCTGGGCCCAATCACCCGGTCTACTGCATGTCCAAGGCAGCCGTGGCCTCAATGACCCAGTGCCTTGGGCATGATCACGCACATCAGGGTGTACGAATCAATGCAGTGTGCCCAAACGAAGTCGACACCCCAATGCTGCGCTCCGGTTTTGAGGCACGACAGATGGACTCACAAAACGCTATCGAGGCGCTCAACGAGTCGGTTCCCATAGGGCATATTGCTCAACCGGATGAAATTGCCGATGTGGTGGTGTTTCTTGCCTCTGATCAGTCCCGCTACATGTGCGGCGCACTGGTAGAGGTTAATGGTGGAAAACCGGTTTTTTGAGCGATGAGTAAAGTAGCGCTGGTAACCGGTGGCCGAAGTGGAATCGGCCTGGCATGCGCAAAACGCCTGATGGAGGAGGGTTACGAGGTGATCACGGCGCAACGCTCGCCTGCAAAAGACTTTCGCAGTATTGAGGCCGACTTCTGTGACTCCGCAGCACTGGCCGCGTGGCTTGTATCGGAGGATGCCTCCTTCGTAACCGGGCAGGTATATACCGTAGACGGAGGTCGACTGGCTCAATTACCTCTGCCCTAAACCATGAACCAGAAATCGAGACTCCAGAGTCAGGATCTGGATATGCAACGCCAATTGAAAAGACCCAGGTAACACTTTATGCAATCACATGCGCGCGTTGTTGTTGTCGGAGGTGGCTGTGTTGGCGCCAACATACTGTATAGCCTGGCCCATCGAGGCTGGAGCGATGTCTGCTTGCTCGAGCGAACCGAGTTGACCGCTGGGTCGACCTGGCATGCCGCGGGCCTCATCCCGCTGTACTCATTTTCCTACAAGTTCGGCCGGTTGATCCAAAAGACCATTAACCTTTACGAAGGGCTCGAAGCCGAAACCGGTCAGAGCATCGGCTGGCACAAATGTGGCCAACTACGCATTGCCGAATCGCCCGATCGCATGGATGAATATCTGAACTATGCTTCTATTGCTCAAACGCAGGGAGTACGTGCTGAGATTCTCACTCCTGAACAAACGGTAGACCTGTGGCCGCTGATGCGGCCCAACACCAACCTGCTGGGAGGGGTATACAACCCCGATGATGGACACATCGCCCCAGCCGATGTTACCCAGGCCCTTGCCAAAGGAGCCAAACAGTTGGGCGCCAATATCTATCTGAACACGCAAGTCAATTCGATCGAAGCATTACCCTCGGGTGAGTGGAAGGTCAGCTCAAACCAGGGTGACATCGTCTGTGAGCACGTGGTGACCGCTACCGGTAACTATGTGCAGCAGACTGCGCGCATGCTAGGTCTCGACCTGCCCTGCTTTCCGATCCTGCACCAGTACTGGGTCACAGAGACCGTGCCCGAAGTCCGCGCCCGCAAGGACCAGGGCCTGGCCGAGATGCCAGTGCTGCGTAACGAGGCCATCAACGGATACGTGCGTGAAGAGCGCGATGGCTTGATGTTCGGCCCCTACGAGCGCCCAGCCAAACTCGAACACTTTGCCCGGGATGGGGTGCCAGACTGGTTCGGTGCCGATCTTTTGCCTGAAAATATGGACGCAGTAGAAGACAACTGGGCCGCCGCACTGGAGTTGGTGCCCGTGCTGGGGGAAGTCGGCATTAAGACTAACGTACGCGGTCCGATCTGCACCTCACCCGATAATCTGCCACTGTGTGGTCCGGCCTGGGGCAGGCGTAATCTCTGGCTAGCTGAAGGCTTTAGCGGCGGGCTGTTGATGGGTGGGGGCCTCGGAGCCGAGCTTGCCAACTGGATCGTGGACGGTGAGCCAAATATCGACCTTGGCGAGGTAGACCCGCGACGCTTTGGTCCCTATGCCAACAAAGCCTACACCGGCCGCAAGAATAAAGAAGCCTTCGGCCACAACTTTGGCATCCACTATCCGGGTTACGAATGGCCTGAGGCCCGCCCAGCAAAAACGATGCCCTGCTATGACCGGCTAAATGCTGCGGGTGCTGTTTGGGGCGCCGTCTATGGCTGGGAGATACCTCTGTGGTTCGCACCCGAAGGTAGCGAAGCCAAAGACATCTGGAGTTATCGAACTTTCAACTCCATGCCTCATATTGGCGCCGAGTGTCGTGCCGTACGAGAAACCGCCGGGCTTTTCGAGATGACGCCCATGGCCAAGTTCGAGGTCGCCGGTCCTGGTGCGAAAGCCTGGCTCAATCGAATTCTGGCCAACCGGATGCCCCGCAAAATTGGCGGCATCGTGCTGGCGCACCTGCTGACCCACAAGGGCACCATTCGCTGTGAGTTCACAGTTACCCGCCTTGGCGAGACAAGCTTTTACCTGGTGGGAACACCCCGCGGCGAACGACATGATTTTGATGTGCTGCAAAAGGCCCTGCCCGCTGATGGCACGGTCACCCTGACAAACGTGACGGCTGAGCGTGGCGGACTGACGCTGGTAGGCCCCAAAGCCCGCGACATTCTGCGGGATCTGGTGGACGGTGATCTTGGCAACGATGCTTTTCCCTGGATGAGTGCACAAGCTCTGACAGTAGGCCTTGCCTCTGATGTACGCATGATGCGCATCAACTACGAAGGGGAACTTGGTTGGGAGTTGTACCACCCGATAGCCTATAACCTGCATCTTTTTGAGGAGATCTGTCGTGCGGGAGAGGCCCGCGGCCTGAAACACTGTGGTTATCGGGCTATTGAATCTTTGCGCCTGGAAAAATCCTACCGCGCGATCTACCGCGATCTGGATCTGGAGCACACCGCCCTTGAGGCGGGCCTTGATCGCTTTATCAAGTGGGATAAAGACGATTTTGTCGGGCAACAGGCCCTGCTTCAGCAGCGTGATGCCGGACTAAAACACAAGATGGTGGCCCTTAAGGTAGAGACCGTCGATGCTGACGCCTGGATGAACGAGAGTGTTTTCCGGGATGGCCGTCTGGTGGGGCGCATCACGTCCGGGGCCACTTCTCACAATATTGGCAATTGCTTGTCGATGGCTTATGTAGAACTCGACCAGGCCACCCCGGGTACACCTCTTGAGGTACAGGTGCTGGAACGGCGCGTGCCTGCGATCGTCATCACCGACTCGCCTTACGATCCCGAGAACAATCGTCCTCGAATGTAGTTTTTGTGCGGACACGACGGTGAACATGGAAAAAGAAAAAGAAATCCGAAAAGGAGGCCGCACAGCGCGACGTGCGAAACGTATTAACGCGCCGATTGTGCATAACCCGGCCCTGATACCCAATGTGCCGGTGTATGAAGTTGCCAACGAAGAAGGGGTTGAGCAGATTCACGAACTGGCGATGCGAATCGTCGAAGAGATCGGGGTGGACTTTCGCGAAGACGCAGCACTTCAGACCTGGAGAAAAACCGATGCCGAAATCGACGGTCAACGGGTACGTGTAGGGCGCGAAACTCTGCTCAGCCTCGTCGATAAGGCGCCCTCTGAGTACACCCATCATGGCCGCAATTCAGAGCGCACCGTGAACGTGGGTAGGTCATCGATGGTGGTATCACCTTCCTACGGCCCCCCATTTATCTACGATCTCGATGGAGTCCGACGCACAGCCACACTGGAAGATCTCAATAACCTGCAAAAACTCAACCACATGGCCTCAAGCGTGCATATCGCCGGTGGGCCGGTGGTAGAACCGATGGATATACCGGTACCGTACCGCCACCTGTATATGGCTTACAGCGGTTTTAAGTACTCGGATAAACCGATCGTCGGCAATGTCACCTCTGCTGCGCGGGCGCAGGATACGGTGGACATGTGCAAGATCGTATTCGGTGATGATTTTGCAGTAAATAACTGTTGTACGACATCGCTGATTAACGCCAACTCACCGCTGGTCTGGGACGAGACCATGCTCGGGGCGTTGCGGATTTATGCCCAGAACAATCACGCCGTGATGTGCTCGCCTTTTTCAATGGCGGCTGCGTCCACCCCGGCCAGTAACGTCGGTACTATGGCAATAGTTACCGCTGAAGCACTCATGGCAATCGCCTATGCGCAACTGATTCGACCGGGAGCGCCGATGCTGTTCGGGGTGCCGGCCATGACCGTGGCACTCAATACGGGTGCCCCGGTCCATGGCAGTCCGGATTCAGCGATCGTGCAGTTTCTGGCCGGCCAGATGGCACGACGTTACCAAGTGCCCCACCGCGCCATTGCCAACTGTGCCACATCGAAGTCCGCCGATATGCAGGGAGCTTACGATTCCATGTGGGGGCTTTTCCCCTCATTTTTAAGCGGCGCCCAGTGGATCACCATGGCAGGCGGCATGATGGAAGGCACACTGGGGGTGGGTTACGCCAAAACCGTTATCGACTTTGAGCAATTGGATGCGTTCTACCATTTCTGCCAGGGACCTCACTTTGACGATCTGGATGAGATCTTTGAAACCATTAAAGAAGTCGGGCCTGGCGGGCACTTTCTGGGCACCGCCCATACCCGCAAGGCCAATCTTTTCATCTTTCCTTCCCAGAACAACGTCACCTTTGAGCAGTGGGAAGCTGAAGGCCGCAAGAGCTCCGAGCAGGTTGGACTAGACAAGGCCCGCCGTTGGCTGGCCCGTTATGAAGCACCGGCCATGGACCCTGCTCTGGATCAGCAACTCAAAGCATTTATCGCCAAACGTGAATCAGAGGTTCCGAACACTTTGCTATAAGCAGGCATTTTGAATGCCGCCCCTTAAAGCCGAAACGCACCCCGGTGGCCGCAACCCACACGAGGGTGCTTGAAGGGTTGCATGAAGCCTAATGACAGGCTTTATTCAAGGCCTTCAAACGCCAGTAGTTGTAGGGCAGTGGTGTCAAAAAACCCGCGAGCAGCATCAGTGGGACCACCCACCAGATGATTACTGCGCCACCTGTCACCAGGACGTCCACGATGTTCATCGCGACTTCCATCGAGATCATCGAGATCAATGACATACCACAGGCGGTACGAAAGGCGCTGGCCAGCGCCATCTGCCGTGAAAGAATCACCGTCTCCAGTACGATCGAAGTGAGCAGGCCATTGACCACCGCAAGCACCATGATGGCTGTTACGGGCCAGGGAATTTCAGTGAATTGAAAAAAAGAATCGTCCCA
Organism: Arenicellales bacterium; assembly: GCA_028825345.1. Lineage (GTDB taxonomy): Bacteria > Pseudomonadota > Gammaproteobacteria > Arenicellales > UBA868 > UBA868. The sequence continues at coordinate 25,672 of JAPKAJ010000004.1, forward strand.
AAATCACCGATCGAGCAACCGATCAGGCACCACATCGTGTTTTTTGCAGCCGGCCGCCAGGCGTGCTGACACTTCCAGTTAAAATCAGGCGCAATGCTAAGTGTTCCCATTTTTATAAATTTCTTGTCAGTAGCGCGCATTTATAACGATGCCCTTGATTAGTACTATCATCACGTTTAATGAGACTGCCTATAGGTTTCAATCGCCTCTTCAAGGTCATCGAATTCTTTGCAGCCAAACCAGCAGGTGTTATCGAGTCGCACTAAAAACTCTTCCGCAGCAGCCAGATTATTCATCAGCAAGTGCAGTTCCCCATAATACTCCAGTGCGCCCCTGTGCCTGGAATCAAGCTTCAGAGCTTTCTCATAATGGGTCCTTGCACGCTCGTAGTTACCCAGCTTACGTTGGGCATAGCCCATCCAGTTATGGGCATCCGCATTCTTTGGCTCAGCTTTCAGTACATCAGCCAACAGTGGAATGGCGGCCTCAAAATCTTCGGCTTTAATCAACTTTCCTGCCTGCATGAGTTCGGGGGATTCTTCCTTACCGCCATAACCACCATCTGCCATGACGGAAACACCCAGGGTAAGGGAAATCACAGGAATTAGCAGAAAACCCATCAACTTCTTCATTAGATCTCTCCGATCATATTTTCCTAATCTTAAGCCCTGGCGCACGACACGAATGTGACAAGTTGTCTTGGGCCGACCCCTCTTGCTGCCCCGTCCAAGTCAGTCGACAGGCTTGTCAGAAACAGGCGGGGCACCACCGAGAAAAACA
>JAPKAJ010000447.1 GCA_028825345.1 Arenicellales bacterium
TTTTGGTTTTATTGAACCTAGCCCTGAAATTGACGTAATTATGATTGCACCCAAAGGTCCTGGGCACCTGGTTCGATCAACCTACACAGAAGGGGGCGGTGTGCCCTGTCTGATCGCGGTAGAGCAGGATCCGAGCGGCACAGCCCGCGAAACAGCACTGTCCTACGCCAGCGCCATTGGCGGTGGGCGTGCCGGGGTTATCCAAACGACGTATAAAGAAGAGACCGAGACTGATCTATTTGGGGAGCAGACGGTCTTGTGTGGCGGCTTAACATCGTTGATACAAGCTGGATTTGAAACCTTGGTCGAGGCCGGATACGCACCGGAGATGGCCTATTTTGAATGCTTGCATGAGACCAAGTTGATCGTCGATCTCATCTACGAAGGCGGGATTGCAAATATGCGCTACTCTATCTCCAATACCGCAGAATATGGCGATGTCACTCGGGGGCCCCGCGTTATCACTTCAGAAGTTAAGGCCGAAATGAAAATCATCCTTGACGAAATACAGTCCGGCAAATTTGCCCGTGAGTGGATGGCAGAGAGCCGCTCTGGCAGTAAGCGATTTAGCGGGCTGCGAGAGCAGGGCCAAACTCATCAGATAGAGGCGGTCGGTGCGAACTTGCGCGGCATGATGCCGTGGATTCAAAAAGGTAAGCTGGTTGACAAGGAGCGCAACTGAGTTACGCAACTTGGGGCACTAACAGCTGCTGTCGCCTCGAGGTGGGTTAGGCTGTGATTGCCCGAGAGGGCTGGACCCGGATTGCGATCGTCGTGGGAGTCGCGGCGGTAATACATGCGTTGGCCGGGCTTTGGTGGGCACTTCCCTGGTGGCTTGCCTGCGCGCTGGTTATTCAGTTTTTCCGAGATCCCAAACGCATCATCCCCAACCAAACCGGGATAGTTGTTGCCCCGGCCCATGGCCGGGTGGTAAGCATCGGACCCGGCGAAGATCCGTTCAGCGGTACCAAGGCGATACAAATCAGTATCTTCATGAATATATTTTCTGTTCATTCAAACCGTATTCCGGTGAGCGGCGATATAACCCAACGGCAGTATCATCCCGGGCGGTTCTTTAACGCCGAGTTGGATAAGGCTTCTCAGGAAAACGAACGCTGCGCGATCAGTATCCACACGGATAATGGTTTTGATGTGAGTTGCGTTCAGATTGCCGGCTTGGTTGCACGGCGGATACTGACTTACGTGAAAGTTGGCGACCGAGTTCAACATGGCCAGCGATTTGGGTTTATTAGGTTTGGCTCGCGGGTCGACCTGTACCTGCCCCCACAAAGCCGTGTGGTAGCCAGCCTCGGTAAATGGGTCTTGCCGGGCAGTGATATCATTGCCTACCTACCTGTGCTCGACAAGCCATGAGTAATTTTCGAAAGGTCACGCCCCTTGAGTCGGCAGATAAACCCCCAAAGGGGATTTATATACTGCCGAATCTTTTTACGACAGCCAGCCTATTGGCGGCCTTTTACGCCATTATTCAATCAACCGTTGGCAACTTTGAGAATGCCGCGATTGCAGTGATTATCGCCGCGGTGCTTGACTCGTTGGATGGCCGTGTCGCACGGATGACCAATACCGTAAGTGATTTCGGCAAAGAGTACGACTCGCTGGTAGATCTGGTCGCTTTTGGATTGGCTCCGGCCTTGATCCTTTTTGAGTGGGGACTGAAAGACCTAGGAAAAATCGGGTGGTTGACAGCATTTATTTATGTTGCAACCACCGCCTTGAG
>JAPKAJ010000112.1 GCA_028825345.1 Arenicellales bacterium
GGCCCGTGAAGAGATTGCCACAATTCTGATCGACAGCTGCGGTGAACTGCTGGATGATGCTGGCAGAAACCTGGTGCGGCTGCTGGCTCGCAATCGACGGCTTGACGTGCTTAGCGCGGTTGCAGAGCAGTACGAACTGCTACGAGCCGATGCAGAGCGCACGGTCCAGGCACATCTTGAGAGCGCGCTCGCAGTACCCGACGAGCACCGTCAGCGTATTACCCAGGCTCTGGAAAAGCGGCTGGGTCGGCGTGTGGAGTTGACAGTCAGCACAGATGAATCACTGATTGGCGGCGCAGTCATCCGTGCTGGCGATCTTGTTATTGACGACTCAGTTCGGGCCCGGCTCGAGAAATTGGCAGCTGCAGTTGGCGCCTGACCCAGGCGCTGCAAGCGGCTTCACGAGGAATTAAAGAATGGCTATGCAACTGAACCCCTCCGAGATCAGCGAGCTGATCAAGGAACGGATAAAGGATTTTGATGCCGGAGCTGAGGCGCGTACCGAAGGTACCGTGGTCAGTCTTACTGATGGGATTAGCCGTGTGCATGGCCTGGCTGACGCTATGCAGGGTGAGATGTTGGAGTTTCCCAACGACACCTTCGGCCTGGCACTTAACCTCGAGCAGGACTCGGTGGGTGCCGTAATACTTGGAGACTACGAGCATATCGTCGAAGGTGATACGGTCAAGTGCACCGGACGAATCCTCGAGGTGCCGGTAGGCACAGGCTTGCTCGGACGCGTTGTGGATTCGCTTGGTCAAGCCATTGACGGCAAGGGCCCGATTGAGTCGGAAACCAGATCGCCGATCGAGAGCATCGCGCCAGGCGTCATCACCCGCCAGTCAGTATCTGAGCCGATGCAGACTGGCCTGAAGTCCATCGACTCGATGGTGCCGATCGGCCGCGGCCAGCGTGAACTTATCATCGGCGATCGCCAAACCGGCAAAACCGCAGTAGCGATCGATACCATCATCAACCAGAAGGACACGGGCGTTAAGTGTATTTATGTCGCTATCGGCCAGAAAGCATCCTCGGTAGCCATTGTGGTCAGTAAGTTAGAAGAGCACGACGCGATGGCGCACACCATCGTAGTTTCGGCATCGGCAGCCGAGTCTGCAGCCATGCAGTACATCGCTCCGTACTCCGGGTGCGCCATGGGCGAGTATTTCCGCGACCGCGGCGAAGATGCCCTGATTATTTACGATGACCTGACCAAGCAGGCCTGGGCGTACCGGCAGGTTAGCCTCCTGCTGCGTCGACCGCCAGGCCGTGAGGCTTACCCGGGAGATGTTTTTTACCTGCATTCACGATTACTCGAGCGGGCCGCGCGTATCAACGCAGAGGAAGTCGAGAAGCGTACCGGAGGCGAAGTTAAGGGCAAAACCGGATCGTTGACGGCACTGCCCATTATTGAAACCCAGGCAGGTGACGTATCAGCCTTTGTGCCTACCAATGTGATCTCAATCACTGATGGTCAGATCTTCCTTGAGACGGACCTGTTTAACGCCGGTATTCGTCCCGCGATTAATGCCGGCCTGTCGGTTTCTCGGGTCGGCGGCGCAGCTCAGTGTGGCCTTATCAAGAAACTCGGCGGCGGTATTCGCCTCGCACTGGCACAGTACCGTGAACTGGCAGCCTTCTCCCAGTTTGCTTCTGATCTTGACGAAGCGACCCGCAAACAGCTCGAACGGGGTGAGCGCGCGACTGAACTGATGAAGCAGAAACAGTACTCGACCATGTCGGTGGCAGAAATGGCAGTCAGCCTTTTCGCAGTTAACGAGGGTTACCTCGATGACGTTGAGACTCGCAAAGTTGTGGAGTTTGAGCAGGCGATGCAGAGTCATATGAAGAGCCAGTGCAGTGATTTTCTGGACGAGCTGAATCGTGATCAGGCCTATAACGACGAAGTCGTTGCCAAGTTGCACGACGCGCTGAAGGACTTCAAGACCAACGGCAGCTGGTAAGCGTTCAGGCTAACTCGCGGAGCATCACGATATGGCAGGCGCCAAGGAAATCCGGACCAAGATCAAGAGTATCCAGAATACTCAGAAGATCACAAAAGCGATGCAGATGGTCGCTGCGAGCAAGATGCGTCGCGCCCAGGAGCGGATGAACCAGGCTCGCCCCTATGCCGGGAAGATGCGTAACGTGATGGCGCACCTGGCGCAGGCCAACCTTGAGTATAAGCACAGCTATACCAAGACTCGCGAAGTCAAGCGTGTGGGTTTCATCATAGTTTCCAGTGATCGGGGCCTTTGTGGCGGCCTCAACATCAATCTGTTTCGCCAAGTAATTAATGCGATGACCGAGTGGCGCGATAAAGGCGTCGATATCGATGTGACCATCATCGGTAGCAAAGGCCTGGGTTTTTTTAAACGCCTGGGCGTGAACATCGTCTCGGAGGCAGCCCATCTTGGTGACAAGCCGCAGTTGGCCGAACTGATTGGCGCCATGAAGATTATGATGGATGCGTTTACCGATGGCCGTATTGATCGGCTGTTCTTAGCGCACAATGGTTTTGTCACCACCATGACGCAGCAGCCCCGGGTCGACCAGTTGATTCCAGTTGCGGCATCCGAGCCGGACGAGCGCCTCGAGCAGCACTGGGATTACCTCTACGAGCCGGATGCCCGCGAAGTAGTTGATGCGCTGATGATGCGCTACGTCGAGTCGCTGATCTACCGCGGAGTGGTTGAGAACATTGCTTGCGAGATGGCAGCGCGAATGGTGGCGATGAAGTCTGCGTCTGATAACGCGGGCAACCTGATTGATGAGTTGCAGCTGGTCTATAACAAGGCGCGCCAGGCAGCCATTACCCAGGAAATATCCGAAATTGTTGGCGGAGCAGCGGCGGTTTAGCGCTCGATCCTGCCCAGGAAAAGACAAGGAACCTTTACGAGGAAACATGCTATGAGCACCGGCAACATCGTTGAAATTATCGGCGCCGTGGTGGACATCGAGTTCCCACGCGGGTCGGTACCGCGGATATACGACGCCCTCAATGTCAGCGAAACGGGCCTGACACTGGAAGTCCAGCAACAACTGGGTGACGGCATTGTGCGAAGCATTGCCATGGGATCAAGTGACGGCTTGAAACGCGGGCTGGAAGTCAGCAATAGTGGGGCGCCCATTACGGTGCCGGTGGGCGAAAAAACCCTGGGCCGGATCATGGACGTGTTGGGTAACCCGGTAGACGATGCAGGCCCGGTCGAAAGCGACCAGCAGTTGCCGATTCATCGCAAGGCCCCGGGATACGCGGACCAGTCACCCACAGTCGACATTCTTGAAACTGGCATCAAGGTAATCGACCTGATTATGCCGATCTCTAAGGGTGGCAAGATTGGCCTGTTTGGTGGTGCCGGTGTGGGCAAGACCGTTACGATCATGGAACTGATCAACAATATTGCTAAGGAACATTCGGGTTTGTCGGTGTTTGCCGGTGTGGGCGAGCGAACTCGCGAAGGCAATGACTTTTATCATGAGATGAAAGAGTCGGGCGTGCTCGACAAAGTGGCTATGGTTTTTGGCCAGATGAACGAGCCACCGGGCAACCGTTTGCGTGTTGCCTTGACCGGATTGACGATATCCGAGCATTTCCGCGACGAAGGTCGGGACGTGCTGTTGTTTGTAGACAACATCTACCGTTACACCCTTGCCGGTACCGAGGTTTCGGCGCTGTTGGGTCGTATGCCGTCGGCTGTGGGCTATCAGCCGACGCTGGCAGCTGAGATGGGAGTACTGCAGGAGCGGATTACGTCGACTCGCACCGGCTCGATCACCTCGTTCCAGGCTGTGTACGTGCCAGCTGATGACTTGACCGATCCTTCACCTGCGACGACCTTCGCGCATCTAGATGCAACGCTGGTGTTATCCCGCCAGGTTGCTGAGCTCGGTATTTACCCGGCGGTGGACCCGCTTGATTCGACCAGCCGGCAACTGGATCCATTGGTTGTTGGCCAGGAGCACTATGATACTGCTCGGGCCGTGCAGGGCACCCTTCAGCGCTACAAAGAATTGCGAGATATCATCGCAATTCTGGGCATGGATGAGCTATCGGAGGAAGATAAGCAGGCGGTAACCCGGGCCCGCAAGATTCAACGGTTTCTGTCACAGCCCTTTTTCGTCGCCGAAACTTTCACCGGCTCACCCGGCAAGTTTGTGTCTCTCAAGGACACGATCCGTGGGTTCCAGGGCATCATTGATGGTGAGTACGACGATATCCCGGAACAGGCTTTCTATATGGTCGGCGGCATCGAAGAAGCGATCGAAAACGCCAAAAACGTTACCTGATCAGGACCATAGGCAAGAGCAATGGCCAATACCATTAAAGTCGATATTGTCAGCGCCGAAGAAGAAGTTTGGTCCGGTGAAGGCACCATGGTGTTTGCGCCAGCCGAAATGGGTGAAATCGGAATTGCACCTCAGCATGCACCGTTACTGACCCGCCTCAAGGCTGGCGAAGTACGGGTGCAACAGGAGTCCGGCGAAGAAGAGTTCTTTTTTGTTTCCGGCGGCATGCTCGAGGTTCAGGGCCACTTGGTTACCGTATTGTCGGACACTGCACTGCGCGCTCATGACCTGGACGAGGCCGCCGCGCTGGAAGCACAGCGCCGCGCCGAGCAGGCAATGAGCGATCGTAGCGGTGAGATGGATTTTGCCAAAGCCAAAGCGGAACTGATCCAGGCCGCCGCGCAACTTCGCGCTATCCAGAAATTGCGCGGCCGGGGTCGAGGCTGATACGCCCGACTGGGCAGCACCGTACCGAGCAAATTCCATGTCGCAGCAGGTTGGCGTCAACAAGATGGTATCGATTGCTTACACCATCCGTGATGGATTGGGTAATATCGCCGAGCATAGTGGCCTGCCTATCTCTTATGTGCACGGTGTCCAGAGTAATCCACTGTTTCCACAGATCGAGTTAGCGCTTGAGGGCTTGGCGGTGGGCGAGACTGCCGAGGTGTTCCTGACCGCCACTCAGGCGTTTGGCCCGCATGATCCGGGCCTGACCTTTTCGGACGATATCGACAATGCGCCTGAAGAACTACGCTATGTGGGCGCCGAACTCGACGCCGAGAACGAACAGGGTGAGCCCATGCATTTCAGGGTGACCCGCGTCGATGACGGACAGATCATTATCGACGGCAATCACCCGCTCGCAGGACAAGACATTACTTTCATCGTACGTGTAACCGAAGTGCGCGATGCCACACCTGTGGAGCTGGCGGCCCAGGCCCAGCAAAGCATTCACTGAATTTGGTTTTGGCACACCTAGTGTCCCCCACCCCGCAGTGATTGCAGTAATATTCTTCTTATGACGCTCGAAGTTATCGTACTTGCAGCCGGCAAAGGCACCCGCATGCGCTCTGCCTTGCCTAAGGTGCTGCATTGCCTTGCCGGACGGCCCCTGCTGGATCATGTCCTGCGCACCGCGGCGTTGCTGCAACCGGCGCGCATCCACGTGGTTTGTGGCTATGGTGCACAGGCAGTGCGTGAACAGCTCGGTGAATCGGGCAATATCAACTGGGTTGAACAGGTCGAACAACTGGGAACTGGCCATGCCGTTAGCCAGGCTCTGCCCCATATCTCACCCGGGGCAACGATACTGGTGCTGTACGGCGACGTGCCCTTGGTGCGCGAAAACACACTGAACACTCTGGTTACTGCCCTCGGGCCTGGCGGTTTAGCGCTGTTGACTGCCGAGCTGAGCGATCCCACCGGGTATGGTCGAATCGTCCGTGATGAGCGCGATAAGGTCATCGCAGTCGTTGAAGAGCGTGATGCCAGTGAGGCTGAGCGCGCGATCCTTGAAATTAATACGGGTCTCATGGCGGGCCCCGCCGAACAGTTTAGTGCCTGGCTTAGCGAAGTCGACAACGTTAATCGCCAGGGCGAGTATTACCTGACCGATGTCGTTGGCTGCGCTGCCCGCTCTGGAGTAACGGTTAGCAGTGTGAGCTGCGCTGATCCAGCAGAGATTAACGGTATCAATAGCCGGGGAGAACTGGCCCAAGCTGAGCGATTGTTTCAGTTGCGCCAGGCCGACTCACTTATGAGTGCCGGGCTGACCCTGTATGATCCGGCACGCTTTGACCTGCGCGGCCAACTGAGTTTTGCCAAAGATTGTGAAATCGATGTCAACGTAGTGTTTGAAGGAACAGTGACTTTAGGTTCAAATGTTCGTGTTGGCCCGAATTGTCAGATCATCGACAGCGAGCTTGGCGATGGTGTCGAGGTGCGAGCGAGCAGTGTTATTGAGGGGGCGAAGATAGCGGCTAACTGCACTATCGGGCCGTTTGCTCGCCTGAGACCTGGGACAACACTGGCGACCGGCGCCCGCGTGGGCAATTTTGTCGAAACCAAAAACGCAGCCCTGGGGAAAGACAGCAAGGCCAGCCACCTGGCCTATGTGGGTGATGCACAGGTCGGTCAGCGGGTAAACATTGGTGCTGGCGTGATTACCTGCAATTACGATGGCGCCAACAAGCACCAGACCCACATTGGTGACGATGCTTTTATAGGCTCGAACACTGCACTGGTTGCACCGGTGACGGTGGGTAACGGTGCAACCATTGGTGCTGGCTCTGCTATCAGTCGCGATATACCTCCCGGCCAGCTGGTCCTGACCCGCGCTGACCAAAAGACCCGGGACGATTGGCAGCGCCCGCAAAAGAAAAAAGACTGAATGCGTTCATATCTGCTCGACGGCAACAGGCTCGTCATCGAAAAATAATGACTCGGGGAAAGACGTTATGTGCGGGATAGTCGGTGCGGTAAGAAACTGTGACGCCAGCGGTTTTTTGCTTGAGGGATTGCGCCGTCTGGAGTATCGCGGTTATGACTCGGCCGGCGTCGTCATTATCAACCAGGACGGTGATCTGGAGCGCGCTCGTACCGTAGGCAAGGTTGCCGAACTTGAGCAGGCGTTGAACCAGGCCCCGCTGGCGGGGATGACGGGTATTGCCCATACTCGCTGGGCCACACACGGCGGCGTCACCGAACCCAACGCCCACCCGCATATCTGTAATGGCACCCTGGCGTTGGTCTGCAACGGTATCGTCGAGAATCACGAGACTCTTCGACAAAAGCAGCGGGAAGCAGGCCTGGCGTTCACTTCACAGACTGATACTGAGGTCGTGGTACACCAGGTGTACCTGCATCTGCAAAAGGGCCTGGACCTTGCTGACGCTGTGCGCGCAACTATGAAAGAACTTGAGGGTAGTTTCGCCCTTGCGGTTGTGCATGCGGGCGAGCCAGATCGATTGGTTGCGGCTCGACAGGGCCCCCCTTTGCTGCTGGGCCGCACCGGCGACGAGTCTTTTATCGCGTCCGATATTAATGCCCT
>JAPKAJ010000448.1 GCA_028825345.1 Arenicellales bacterium
CAGGTTGCACGCCATAAATGTTGTCCATCGTCCATTTCAGGGCGACGGCGTGGCCTCCGTTGTCCCGTACCACACCCTTGGGCTCGCCAGTCGTGCCAGAGGTATACAGGATATACAGCGGGTCGGTTGCCAGAACCGGCACACAGTCCTGAGCGCTTGCGCCAGCAAGCGCTTCATCCCAGTCGACATCCCTGCCGGCTTGTAGCGATGCCTCAACCTGCGGTCGCTGCAGGAGAACACAAAAATCAGGCTGATGGGTTGCCAGTGAGATGGCTTCATCAAGCAAAGGTTTGTAAGCCACTACCCGCCCAGGCTCAATACCACAAGACGCGCTGATGATCGCTTTGGGTGTGGCATCATCAATACGAACCGCCAACTCATTGGCCGCAAACCCCCCAAATACTACCGAATGCACGGCGCCGATCCGGGCGCACGCCAGCATCGCGATCGCCGCCTCAGGCACCATTGGCATATAAATTATGACACGATCGCCCTTGGTGACCCCGCGCTCGGCCAACACGCCGGCAAAGAGTGCGACCGTATCTCGCAGTTCACTGAAACTGTAACTACGGCGAGTATCGGTAACGGCCGAGTCATACACCAGTGCCGCCTGGTCTCCGCGCCCTTGGTTCACGTGCAAATCAAGCGCGTTGTAACAAGTATTAAGTTCGCCACCTGTAAACCAGCGGTAAAATGGTGCATCGCTGTCATCGAGCACTCGATCCCAACGTCGGGTCCAATGGACGGCCTCTGCCACCTGACCCCAAAACTTTTCGGGATTCTCTTTGGCCGCCTGGTAAACCGCGTGGTAAGAACTTACCGCTGCGTTGCTCATCATTCTCTCCCAGTCATTTGGCAATCTTGTTCAATCAGCCTTGGGCTATCTACTACTCCAAAGACTGTTACTTGCGAAACTCAGTATTGATTCCCGACAGGTTGTAGCAGAACTCTCTGCTAGACTAGACCGGAAACGACACGATAGACGATCGATCGCCAAATTGATCATAAGCCTCTTGCCGTTAATCTCCGAGCAGTAATTGTAACGGTTTGTAATGTCTTTCCCAAAGGAGCTCTGATGAGTTACGAAAATATAATATGTGAAGTACATGACGTTGTCGGACTGATCACTTTAAATCGGCCCGAGGCGCTCAATGCCTTGTCTGATCCGTTGATGGACGAATTGGGGCAAGCACTTCGGGCGTTTGAGCAAGATGACAGCATTGGCGCTATTGTCATTACCGGCAGTGAAAAAGCATTTGCGGCAGGCGCCGACATTAAGGGCATGAAAGATCGCTCCTACGTCGATGTGTACCTTGGCGATTTCATCGGCCAGAACTGGGAACAGGTAACCCACTGCCGAAAACCAGTGATTGCAGCAGTTGCCGGATTCGCCCTTGGCGGGGGGTGTGAACTCGCAATGATGTGTGACTTTATTCTCGCTGCGGACAACGCTCGCTTTGGACAGCCGGAAATCAAACTCGGGATCATTCCTGGTGCTGGCGGCACCCAGCGGCTGACGCGTTTCGTTGGCAAATCCAAAGCCATGGAAATGTGCCTGACCGGACGCATGATGGACGCGGCAGAAGCTGAACGGTCGGGCCTAGTGAGCCGTGTGATTCCTGCGGCAGCGCTTATCGAAGAAGCGCTTGCCACTGCAACGACTATTGCACAGATGTCTCGTCCGTCTGTATTTATGGCTAAG
>JAPKAJ010000113.1 GCA_028825345.1 Arenicellales bacterium
CCATCCCGATCTGACCCAGATGCACGTAGTGAGCGACATGCACGAACGCAAAGCGTTGATGGCGGATTTATCGGATGGCTTTATCGCGTTGCCGGGAGGGATCGGCACACTGGAGGAATTGTTCGAGATCTGGACATGGGCGCAACTTGGCATGCACAACAAGCCCTGTGTGCTTTTGAATGTGGCGGGCTATTACAACCAGCTGATTGGGTTTCTGGACCAAATGACCCAGGCGGGTTATCTGAAGGAGAACAGCCGGTCGATGCTGAGAATTGCATCGAATCCGCTTGAGGCGATTGCAGCTTGCTCGCATTAAACTGCTCTTTGATGTTGTGATCTGCTTAAATGTGTAAGTTGAAGAAAGTACCGTAATCACCTCATTACTGAACTCATGGAGAACCCGGGTGGAGAGCCAGACAAATCAGGTAGTTCAACTTGTCAGTGCGATCCGTTGTGCATTGGAGGAAAGAACCGGCTTGGAGGTGGTGCAGCAGATTCTTGACCGGCTATCTGTACTGGACCTTGAGGCGCGGTCCGTGCATTCTTTGACGCCACAAATACCAGTCCAGTTTGATAAAGGTTTAACGCGGGCTATCGACCATATTCCAGCTTCACTGGAATTTATAGCCCAGACTCTGGATACAGCAAGGCCGTACCTTTATTGGCAGCCAGACGGTGGGCAGTTCTACGAGGAAGGCTCAGATATAGGTCGCAGTTACCGTGAGGGCAACATGATCTGTACATTGGTTGGCCCGGTGAATAGCTGTTTTTACAGCAATGATTTATTCATCTGCCTTTTCTTTCTGCAGCCGCAGACTCTCTACCGGGATCATATGCACGAAGCATCAGAGATGTATTTCAATCTCACCGGGCCATGTGGTTTTCGGCTGGGTGATGCCGACTGGGCTGATTACCCTGGGGATTCGCTGGTCTGGAACCGGCCTTGGGCTGCCCATGCAACACGGGTATACCAGGCGCCGTTCCTGAGCGTTGTCTCATGGGTAGGTAATATCAACGGCCTTTGTCGAGTCGTTCCCCGTGATGACTGGCTTGCTTTGGAGAATAAACTTACACCCACTGAGCCATTAGAATCGAGAATTGAAACTGGTATGAATGGCCACGCTCTACCTCAGGTTTAACAACAAATGAAAGATCTATGGGATGATGATGGCGCTACTGAGTGTGGCGATGATCTGTTGGCGCTACGGGTTTATTCTTCTCGACTGATCGGACAATCGGCCGATTTAGTGTTGCACGGCGGGGGCAATACATCGGTCAAGGCGAGTTTTACCGATATTTTTGGTATTGCGCACGACGTGCTGTACGTCAAAGGCAGCGGATGGGATCTTGCGACAATTGAGGCGGGCGGATTTGCGCCGGTGAAGCTGGATTCGTTGTTACAACTCTCCCGTTTTGATCGGCTCAGCGATGCTGATATGGTCCGCGCCCAGCGCGCAGCCATGCTGGATCCTTCAGCACCGACCCCGTCGGTCGAAGCGATCCTTCATGCTTTAATTCCATACCGCTTTGTCGACCACACCCATGCCGATGACGTAGTGGTATTGAGTAATACCCCAGATGGTGAAGCGAGAATTCGCTCACTTTATGGTGATCGCATGCTGATCGTGCCTTACGTGATGCCTGGCTTCATTCTTGCAAAAAAGGTGGCCGAGCTGACGGCTGGCATCGATTGGTCGAAACTTGAAGGTATGGTGCTGATGAATCATGGCATCTTCAGTTTTGCCGATGATGCAAAGGAGAGTTACCAGCGCATGATTCATTTTGTCAGTCAGGCGCAGGATGCTCTGGGGCAGCGACCGTCGCCATCAGTAGACGGCGTTGCTGTGCCACCATTAGCTTTGGCAACTCTGCGTCGTGAGGTCAGTCGTGTCGCGGGTGCAGCCATGCTGGCCCGGTTCGACGGGACTCCTGCGAGCCATGCCTTTGCCAATAATCAAAATGTTCGTGATATTGCGACCCGCGGCCCCCTGACGCCGGACCATGTAATCCGCACCAAGCGAGTACCTCTAATTGTGGATGGGGAGCCAGCCTCGGCGGTGGATTCTTTTGCGCGAAAATATCAGGCCTATTTCGAAGAAAATACAGACGGTACATTGACCATGCTGGACAGTGCGCCACGTTGGGCTGTCTGGCCCACTAAAGGAACCGTCGCATTTGGTACGAGAGCGACGGAGGTCAGTATCGTCAGTGATATCGTTGCCCATACCATAGGAGCGATATCAGATGCCGAACGCCTTGGCGGTTGGTGCGCGCTACCAGCGGCCGATATCTTTGCCGTTGAATACTGGGAACTGGAGCAAGCCAAGCTCGGCAAAGCACCAGCGGGATTGCCCCTGCAGGGACGGTGTGCTGTGGTCACGGGTGGCGCCAGTGGCATCGGTTACGCTTGTGCAGTGGCATTAGCCAAGCAGGGCGCGCAGGTGACGGTTCTGGATATGGACCCCGCGGTGACCTCAGTTTTTGATTTACCTGCCATTCATGGAGTGGTTTGTGATGTGACTGAGGCCGCGGGAGTGCGGGAAGCTATCGATGCCTCGGTTGCCCATACCGGGGGCCTGGATATTCTGGTCAGCAATGCAGGGATATTTTCCGCCAGCAATCTGGTGGGAGAGATGCCCGAGGAGGAATGGCAGCGTTCTTTGGATATCAACCTTAGCGGCGCAATGCATGCGGTTCGCCAAAGTATTCCGTACCTGCGATTGGGCTGGGAGCCGGCTGTTGTCATTATCGGCTCCAAGAACGTACCCGCACCAGGTCCCGGTGCCGGAGCATATTCGGTTGCCAAAGCGGGCCTGACCCAGTTGGCCCGGGTGCTGGCGCTGGAACTGGCGGGCGATGGCGTCCGGGTGAATACAGTGCACCCCAACGCGGTTTTTGATACGGCGATATGGACTGAAGAGGTGCTGGCCAGTCGCGCTGCTCGTTACGGGATGAGCGTCGAGGCCTATCGTAAGAGCAATTTACTGCACCAGGAAGTTACTTCCAACGACGTTGCAGCCATGGTCTGCGCTATGGCAGGTGCAACTTTTCGTTGTACTACCGGCGCCCAGGTGCCGGTGGACGGTGGCACCGAAAGGATCGTGTGAGACACTAAGGCAGGAGCGTTACTATTTGCAGGCCAGTCTATTGTCGCCTGGCCACGCAACATGAGGAGGAGGGGTTTGCGTAAAACCATAAGGCAATTTGAAAAAATGCTCGAGCCTGCCGGAATCCAGTTGAATGGTCCGAACGCCTGGGATATAGAGGTGCACGATAACGCCCTTTTTCCGCGACTGGTGCGCGATGGAACACTGGGGCTGGGTGAGGCATACATGGATGGGTGGTGGGATTGCCCGGCTCTGGATGAGATGATCGATCGTGCATTGCGCGCTGGCCTGGAAGATAGGGTGCGCAACAATTCCCGGTTTCTACTGTATTTGCTTGGTTGTCGTCTACTCAACCGTCAAAGCCGCACCAGGGCGTTTAAGGTCGGAGAGCAGCACTACGATATCGGGAACAATGTGTTTGAGAGCATGCTGGATCCTTACATGAATTACAGTTGCGGCTATTGGGATTCAGCTGGGAACCTTGAGCAGGCACAGATCGCCAAGATGCGGATGATCTGCGCCAAATTAAAACTTGAACCCGGCATGCAGGTGCTGGATCTGGGCTGCGGTTGGGGTGGGCTTTCTCGCTGGATGGCTGAGCGCCACGGTGTCGATGTGACGGGAGTTACCGTTTCTAAAGAACAGGCGCAACTGGCTAGGGAGCGTTGTGTCGGACTGCCGGTAACCATTGAAGTGCGGGATTACCGCGAACTGGACGGCGAGTTCGACCGAATCGTCTCGGTCGGTATGTTTGAGCATGTTGGACAGCGTAACTACCGAACGTTTTTTCAGAAAACCTGCTCCTTGCTCAAGTCAGAAGGCCTGTTTCTGCTGCACACGATCGGCGCCAGCCGTGGCGGGTTCGCGACGGATCGGTGGATAGAAAAGTATATTTTTCCAAACGGGGTACTGCCGCCTGCCCAGATCCTTGCCGAGCGCGCCAGCGCTTTCTTCACGATAGAAGACTGGCACAATTTCGGCGCTGACTACGATCCGACGCTGATGGCCTGGCATAAGAAATTCAACGCAGCGTGGCCACAGTTGAAGACACAGTACGGGGAGCGTTTTAAGCGGATGTTCAATTACTACCTGCTGGTTTGTGCCGGTTCATTCCGGTCGCGTGAAAACCATCTTTGGCAGGTGATACTTGCGAAAGGGAGGCTTGCCGGGGGCTACCGGGCTCCGCGTTGGACCGTACCTTGCGAATAAATGATCTGGGCTTGGTTACCAGCCACCGCCACCTCCACCACCACCTCCTCCACCGGAGGATCCACCGCTGAAACCAGATGATGAACCGGGGGCAGTAGCAGCAGCGGCAACCGTTGTGGATAGGGCTTTACCCAGTCTGTCAGCGAAGCCCACTGGACGTCGCGCATCCCAGGCTCTGCCATGGTACCAGCCCGGGCGATAGCCGTTGTCAGGATCGCGAGCAGCGTGTTCGAGGGTGGCACTGAAATGCTCAGACCACTCCTGGTCAACGTCCAGCGCCAGCGCGTAAGGAAGAAATCTTTCAAACAGGGCGAGGTTTTCCTCGGCAGATGCTAACGTGTTCAGCCGGTTTGTTTCGGCAGTACTGAGATATTTCTTGAATCCTTCAATTTCATCCATGACCTTGCGTCCCAGCCGGGTTGGCGCTTTGAGCAGAAAGTAGAACAGGCAGTTGATACCCAGGAGAAACACCAATATCGGCATAAAGACCAAGCCTCTATCGAACGTGATTGACATAAAACTTATCTCTCCCAGCGTCATAACACCGGCGATACCAAGAAATATGATCGCAAACAGGCGTTTGCCCTGGCGCCAAATTCGGATAGCGGAAAAACTGAAAACGCTGGTTATCAAGATCGGTATACCGACCATCATGATTTGCTGAAGGTCAGCGATAGCTAAGCCCGTAATGGTCAGTATGGAAATAAGAAGACCCGGTACCAGCCATTTCAGGTTCCCGAAAAAGTAGTTGGCGTGATATTCATCGACTAGGCGCGATTTCAGTTTATCTCGCGCTGCTGCAATCTGTTTATGATTTGCATTATCAAGTTCCAGACTGCGGGAATGACCAAGCAACGCTGCATACAGGGCTTTTTCACCAAAAGACAAAGAGCTGTTGTCACCGGCATCATCGCGCTCGATAGTCGTTGAGTGATCCGTCTGCTGGTTAATGCGTATGCGTTTCTTTACCGCCATACTGATCAAAGCCGCGGAGAACGCATGATTATCAAATCCCATTTTCAGTATGTACCGTGCAGCTGCAGGCGAAAGGCCTTTCGGCGGCTCAAAGCGCGGGATGACAGCACCACCGAGTGGGTCGCGGCCCACCCGATACCAGGCGAGAAGAAAGTACAGCAGCACCAACGCTGAGCCCAAAAAGCCGATGACCAGCGCCAGGTTGTCTTGAAGGAGATAACCAAGTCGGGCCGAAGCGTCCGGCTCGCTCACATAGCCTTTTGGCCATCCGATTACTACGGTAAGACCTGAACCGACTGGCAGAGATGCCGTGGTCGTAAGCCGCACCGAGGCATCACCCATGATCTGCGATCGGTAATCCCTGTCGGTTGCATCGGGTGGGCCGGTATAGGCTGTTACCTGGATGCGATGGGCAGGGACCGTTTCAGGTAGATGAACCGTGACACTTGCACTGTCTATGTCAAAGGCCCAGTCATGGCCGGTAGCATTCCAGTAAAGCTCGTCGTGATCATCGAAGAATCCCAATTGCCGGTCGGTTTGGTATGTCAATGTATAGATATAGACGCCCTTGGCCAGCAGTTTGTTTTTTTGTCCGATATAGATGCGAACACCGTTATTCAAGTCTTTAATATGGCTTGGCTCCGGCTCACCATTTCGAGTAACGCTCACGAGATTAAAGCTGACATTGCGGTTGCGATTCTTGTGATCACGGTATTGGGTAGGAAAGTCGCGATAGATGCCACGCTTCAATTTTTGCCCTTTCGCGCTGACCGTTATAGTTTCCTTAACAGTCAATACGCCGCTGGAACCTATCTGAATATCGCTATCAAACGACAGGATTCGCTCATCGGCAGTCGCGCCAGAGATAGGGGTAGTGACCGCTGCGAACGCAGCGACAAGTAACAGCCAGCACCAGCGCCGGGCCATCAGAAACTGACTTCGGGTACCGCGCGTTCAGTAGCGAGTTCGATCTCAAAAAATTCCGCTATACCAAACCCAAATGATGTCGCGATCAGGTTGCTGGGGAAAGATTCGACCAAAATGTTCCAATCCCTTACGGTGCCGTTGTAATACCGGCGTGACAACTGGACCTGTTCTTCCACCTCATGTAATTTTTGCTGCAGGTCGAGAAAATTCCCACTGGCCTTGAGATCGGGATAGCCTTCGGCAACGGCCAATATGTTGCCAAGCGCTTTTGAAAGAATGGTCTCTTCCTGGGCGACTTGTGCGACACCGCGTTCGCCGGTCGTGCCAGTCCGGATGCGGGTCAGTGTATCCAGGGTTTCCTGTTCGTGACCCGCGTAGCCCTTGACAGTCTCAATCAGGTTTGGGATCAGGTTGTGTCGGCGCTTTAGCTGGACATCGATCCCACTCCAGGCTTCGCGTACTTCGTTTTTGCGCCGGATAAAGCGATTGTAGATCCATGCCAGCCAGGTGACTGCAAGGATCACGACCATAAGGATGATGTTGCCGGGGCCAAGTTCCATGGATTCTCCACCCCCGATCATTCTAATCGTTTCATGCGGTCCTGGTCACACCGCAGTTCTTTATTTTGGTGTTAAACATCTTGTCAGGCGTTTTGCTAATTTTGAGATCTCGCTTGCAGTCCAGTCGAAAGTCAGGGTGATTGCACCGGTAATGAACCGGTTCGTTTTTTATGATGTGGTGCGTTGAATCCACACCCGGTTGTCGTGAAAGGCGGCACCGCCAACAGGTGCCACTGGGTCGGCACCGGTCAGCACGTTGATCCCCTTGCCGCCGGCAAAAGCATGGTTTGGCCAGATGCTCTCCACAATAACAACGCCCCGCTGTACTCCCTCGAAAACCTGCGCCATCAGGGTCAGTTCTCCACGAGCGCTGCCTACTCTAACGGTATCACCATCCGTAACCCCGAGTTCCCTGGCATCGTTGGG
>JAPKAJ010000449.1 GCA_028825345.1 Arenicellales bacterium
GTGTTGGGCTTCGTTGATCGAATTGAAAGAATCGAATGCTTCGATATTAGCCACACGTTGGGCGAAAGACCGGTAGCCTCCTGCGTGGTCTTTGACCTTTCTGGCCCGGTGCCCAGCGAATACAGGCGGTTCAATATTCGAGGTGTCAGCGCCGGCGACGACTATGAGGCCATTGGGCAGGTCGTCTCTCGCCGCATGGCGAAGGTTCGGGAAGGTCAGGGCAAAAAACCTGACTTGCTGGTTATTGATGGTGGTCTCGGGCAGGTGAATAGGGCGTATTCAGCGTTACAGGAAAACTTGCTACATGACATTACTGTGGTTGGAATTGCCAAAGGGCGTTCTCGGAAAAGCGGAAGGGAACGGCTTTTCTTGCCCGGGAAAAGGGCGCCTCTTATACTCCCCGTCGATGCACCAGCCCGATTGCTACTTCAACATGTGCGTGACGAGGCTCATCGCTTCGCAATCACAGGGCATCGCAAGAAACGCAGCGCGGCACGGATTCACTCACGGCTTGAGGATGTCCCGGGAATTGGCTCGAAAAAACGTCACGCACTGCTTCGCCACTTTGGAGGAATGCGGCCAATCACTCATGCCACGATAGACGAATTGCTGAAAGTCGATGGGATCAACCAGCAACTAGCAAAACGTATAGTCGAGTATTTTCAGGTCAATTAAATTCATGCCTTGGACCACCCCTAACCTATTGACCCTGCTACGAGTTGCTCTTATTCCAGTGATCGGTGCTCTTTATCTGCTCGATTTCCCTGGATACATAGTGGCTATTGTTTTTCTGCTGGCAGGGCTGACCGATTGGCTGGATGGCTATTTGGCCCGCCACCTTAATGAAGCCTCACCCTTTGGTGCTTTTCTTGATCCGGTCGCTGATAAATTAATGGTATCGGTCGTGCTGGTGTTGCTGGCGGCGGATGCGACGCTGGTCAGTTCAGTCATCAGTCCAGTTCTGTTTACTGTTGTCACGGCGATTATTATCGGACGGGAAATCACTATATCTGCGCTACGCGAATGGATGGCAGAGTTGGGTCGGCGCGGCGTAGTCCGCGTCGGGTGGATTGGGAAAGTAAAAACTACGATCCAGTTTATCGCCATCACCGTACTGCTTGGCGCTGAAAGTGTCCCCCATCCTGCATTTCTGGTGATTGGCGAGGGACTCCTATATGCTGCCGGCGCTTTGACCTTGTGGTCAATGTTTATCTATCTCCGAGGGGCGTGGCCGACGTTGGCCGAGCAGGCGCAAAGGACAGAAACTTGACAGACAAATACAGCCCGATAGAATCACGTTCCCTCGTGCGGGAATAGCTCAGTTGGTAGAGCACAACCTTGCCAAGGTTGGGGTCGCGAGTTCGAGTCTCGTTTCCCGCTCCATATTTTCTTCATTCCAAGGCTGGGTGGCAGAGTGGTTATGCAGCGGCCTGCAAAGCCGTGTACGGCGGTTCGATTCCGCCCTCAGCCTCCATCGTCCCTTTCCTTGGCTAAGATCAATACACTGTTTCACGGTCTGCTCAATAGTGGGAGGCGAGCAAGGCCTGGGATGCGAGCAAATTGCAAGTTGATGGGATGAGCCGAGCAATGTATTACATCCTGTTGTCTGTCAACAATTAAGGCATTGAGTGGCCAGGGGTAATCATTTGACAGTCTTTCCTTAGGCTGCAAGATTAAGCGGCCGAC
>JAPKAJ010000450.1 GCA_028825345.1 Arenicellales bacterium
GCATGCAGCCCACTGCAATACTGCCGATGGTCAGTCGGCTATCCAGCAGCGAACGCCGCTCTTCTAGCCAGTCAAGGCTTCGATTCATAGTCGTAGCCTGGCGATCACACCACACCGGCCAACAGTATTCTCCCGGTCGACGACGCTCCTCAATTAACCGGAGAATTGCCGCATCCAGGATGCCATCGGCCAGCGCCTGAAGACGAAGCGCTATCGACCGGGTTTTTGGCTCAAGCGGAAAAAACGGTTCGCTGTCGTGCATTGCGTCAAGGTGCTCACAAATCACTCGAGAATCAAATATTTCTGCGCCGTCGGGTGTAATTAGGGCGGGCACCTTACCGAGTGGATTGGTACCCCCCAGATCCGTTTGCGGATCCCAAGAATTGGTTAAACTCTGCCTATCTGGCCACTAAGGCCGGTTTCTATCGTCATAACGCTGACTTTGCGCACATAAGGCGAAGTCGGCGAGTATCGCAGCTGCATCATCGCTATTTAGTCCTTGCTTATAAGGGCCCGCGGTATTGCGGGAACTACGGGAAACTGTTAGATTGCCGCGCCTTTCAAATTTTCGGGCTTATTCGACTCATATCACAGGCCCAGTGTAAACCAATGGCAAGCACCAAGAAGAAAGTTAAAGTAGATCTGATCCACGGAGTTAAACCGCATCGGCCCAAGCGGGGCGAACGCTATATGGGTGAACTCCAGGTAGCGCATTTTCGGGAAATCCTCAACGCCTGGAAAAACGAACTGATAGACGATACCGAGCGCACTGTGACGGTCATGCAGGACGAAACCGTTAACCTGCCTGACCCAAATGATCGCGCAACTCAGGAAACTGACCGCTCTTTGGAGCTTCGCACCCGGGATCGTGAACGCAAACTGGTTAAGAAAATCAATGAATCGCTCGCCGATCTTGATACCGGCGATTACGGTCGTTGCGAAGAATGCGGTGTAGACATTGGTATCAAGCGCCTTGAAGCCCGGCCCACCGCAACTCTGTGCATCGACTGCAAGTCCCTCAGTGAGATTCGCGAAAAGCAAAACGCCTGAACCGCTATTTCCTGACGCTTTCACAAAACCGCGCTGTGGCGCGGTTTTTTTTGGGTAGACGCTGACCTGGAACCAGCTCGAGCGGTACACTACAGGTGATATTTCTAGACTCGCTTCGAATCCATGTACGATCTCGTCATTCGCAACGCCTCCATTGCCCACTCAGACGGCACTACTGCTGCCGGCGACGTCGCTTGCCAGAACGGGCGTATCGCGAAAATTGATAACATGATCAGCGCTGTGGGGCGCGAGCACATAGACGCCGCTGGCCGATTACTAATACCGGGCGTTATCGATCCCCAGGTACACTTTCGTGAGCCGGGCGCCACGGATAAGGAGGATCTGACTTCAGGGTCACGGGCCGCCGTACGTGGAGGAGTCACCAGCTTCCTGGAAATGCCCAACTGCAATCCCCCGACCACGGACCAGGAACAACTGGATTGGAAGCTGGCCCGTGCGGCTTCAAGCTGTGCAGCCAATTTCGGCTTTTTTATCGGTGCTACCAGCGACAACCTCGAGGCACTAAACAGTGTGCACCCCGCCTGTGGCATCAAGATTTTTATGGGATCCAGTACCGGCGACTTGCTGGTCGACAAGCAAGAGCATTTGGAGCGAATTTTCGGCAACGG
>JAPKAJ010000451.1 GCA_028825345.1 Arenicellales bacterium
AAGGCGTAGCTGGTGAACGTATTATGTTCCAGTCACTTTTTGCTACCGAAGACCAAAAGGAGGGCATGGCGGCATTTGCAGAGAAACGCCCGCCTCAATGGAAGAACCGATAGGCTTAACTGATGAAGGTTGAGGGTAAAACTTACCGGTCGATCTGGCTGGATCAGCAGGCACCTCTTGCCCATGTCATTGATCAGACGGTGCTGCCTTTTCGGTTTGATATACGTACGCTGAATACCGTTGATGCAACGGCCCAAGCGATTGCCACCATGGTCGTACGCGGCGCCCCACTGATTGGGGTGACCGCCGCCTGCGGGCTTTATCTCGCTTGCCATGCAGATCCCAGCGACAGCAATCTGCGCCAAGCTTACCAGCAACTCCTCGACGCCCGTCCAACGGCTGTCAATCTGCGGTGGGCGCTTGATCGGATACTTCCGACCTTGCTCGAGGCTCCAACCGGTTCACGTACAGCTGCCGCCCGAACACTGGCTCAACAACTGTGCGATGAGGATGTGGCAACCAACAGCGCCATCGGGAACCATGGCCTTGAGCTGATTAAAGAACACGCACATCGCAGTGGCACGACACCAGTTAACATTTTGACTCACTGTAACGCCGGATGGCTTGCCACGGTCGACTGGGGCACCGCTTTGTCACCTGTTTTCAAGGCGCACGATGCGGGCATCCCGATTCACGTCTGGGTAGACGAAACCCGACCACGCAATCAGGGGGCATCGTTGACCGCGTGGGAACTGGGGGCTCACGGGGTACCCCATACCGTGATTGCGGATAACGCAGGTGGGCACCTGATGCAACACCAACAGGTCGATCTGTGCATTGTGGGCTCTGACCGCACCACCCGTACCGGAGATGTGTGCAACAAGATCGGAACATACCTTAAGGCGCTGGCCGCCCATGACAACGACATTCCTTTCTACGCCGCCCTACCCTCATCAACGATTGATTGGAGCGTGCGAGATGGTATTTTGGAAATACCGATCGAGGAACGCTCTGCCGAGGAAGTGACTCATATTAACGGAATCGATCGCGAAAACCGCATGACTCGCGTACGCCTATCGCCCAATGACAGTCCCGCTGCCAACCCGGCCTTCGATGTCACGCCACGGCGCTTCATGACTGGTATCATTACTGAACGAGGCATTGCCCGAGCCAGTGAGGCGGCACTACTGGACCTGTTTCCCGAACAACGGGTGAGCCCGTAAGGGGCTGAGACGATAGCCACCACCGCTGGTCTTTTCACAACAAAACCACTCTTAACGTGCCTAAGTTGGCAGTCGCGGCATTCCGTCGCCTCGACCCCCATATCAAGCAGTTATAATTGCTCCGTGTTTGCGCTAATCCGTGCAGTGTGTGTCTGTTTTATCCATTATTTGCAAAGGACTCTGATGTGTATCACCTGAGGTTTAGCCGATCTCTGGTGTTCTGCGCGACCTTTGGTTTTTTCAGCCTTGTCGCCGCAAACGCCACAACCGCGCCCCTGGAGAGCAGCTCCCCCCTGGGGGCGGCGTCGCATCATGGGCGCACGATCAAACTCATCAACTACTTTGTCGAGCGTTATCATTATCGCAAAACTCAACTCGATGACGAGCTATCTTCTGAGATTCTGACTCGTTATCTTCAGGCCTTGGACCCTAATCGCAGCTATTTTCTGGCCGAAG
>JAPKAJ010000452.1 GCA_028825345.1 Arenicellales bacterium
TAATATGAGTTGCTTCAGAGTCGATTAGTGAATCTTGGACCGTATTTGTCTGTGTCAGATCACCCTGGATAAAGCTAACACGTGCCAGCTCATCAGCTGTCATAATTAATTCTAGGCGGTGGCGATCCGTACTGAGGTCGAACACAGTTACCGATGAGTTTTCCTGGACAAGATTGCGGACGACCCAGGCTCCGATACAGC
Source organism: Arenicellales bacterium (assembly GCA_028825345.1). GTDB lineage: Bacteria > Pseudomonadota > Gammaproteobacteria > Arenicellales > UBA868 > UBA868. Next base: position 202 of record JAPKAJ010000452.1, read on the forward strand.
CCATTGCGCCGGTCACGAAAAAATGCTGTTGTGCCATGCGGCTATCTCCTTGCTTAAATAGTTACTTTGCGGTGTCAGGATTGATTATCATTCGATTGGAGAGCGATTATCTCGGAATGAGGTACTTGTTCACTCGCAGTCTTAACCCAGCTGGCATCGCTGCTTCTTTCCCATGCGTCTCGCCGCCAGTCGCCACTGTCCTGACGGTGCCACCACCAGTTGCGCCCCCCGAATTCGCCCAGCCACACCCACAATATAAGGACAGGTCGGTCACCCATGGTGAGGGCATGAAGCCGGTTTGGCGGCGTCAGTGAGACCTGCCCTGGTAAAAGAGTTTTGGGTTTGCCGTTGATGTCATGCTGAATTTGGACTGTTCCTGATGCCGCAAAATAGATCTCAGTACTCTGGTGCTGATGAAGTGGATAATGAAGACCTTTTCGAAGTAGAAATAACCCGGCTAACATCTGATTAGATTGAACTAATCCCCGATGTGGGCCAATCAAGCGTGCTGCGTACATACCTGATGCCAGATCCCGCATCGGGCTGTTTTCTGTGTTATCCGAAGCCGCATCATCGTTGTAGATCTGATACCAACCGGCAGCTTTGGCAGCCATCGCAACAGCGTCATTGAACGACCGGGTTCCATTTAGTTCGCCGAGTGCTTCATTTAACCAATCCGCTGCATCTTGCGGCAGAGTAGATCGGGATTCCTGGTTATCGTCGGTATCACCCACCGCCTCTAATGCGTGTCGGAAACGGTCAATAGTGTCCTTGACGTTATCGCTTGGCTGGTTGGTTGGTGACTTTGCATCGGCTAGTGCAGAGGCAAGCTCGCAAGCAAACTTTGAAGCGATCTTAGTCATATCAACGACATCTCGGATAGGGGTGGGATAGAGGCATAGAGAGACCTAAGCTTCAACTACGATTTGGTTTTGGACGCCTAATCCGGCTACGCAAGTCTGAACCGTATCACCGGCTTTAAGAAAAACCGGTGGATTCATCGACTGGCCAACGCCTGGCGGCGTACCGGTAGCGATAACATCACCGGGTTGCAGACTCATGCACTGACTGAGATAGGAAACGATAGTCTTGACAGAAAAAATCATCGTCTCTGTATTTCCGTCCTGCATTCTCTGACCATTCACATCGAGCCACAAATCTAGAGCCTGAGGATCAGACACCTCGTCTCGCGTCACCATCCAGGGTCCAACGGGGCCGTAGGTATCACCGGATTTTCCTTTGGTCCAGTTCCCCTGGCGTTCGAGTTGCCAGTGTCGCTCTGAGATATCATTAACCACGCAATAACCAGCGACATGATCCAGCGCATCGTCTTCAGTCACGTATTTGGTGTGTGAGCCGATCACTATTCCCAATTCAACCTCCCAGTCTGTTTTTTTAGATCCTCGGATCAACTCGATGTTGTCATTGGGTCCCGAAATGGCACTTATCGCTTTCATAAATACAATCGGCTCCG
>JAPKAJ010000114.1 GCA_028825345.1 Arenicellales bacterium
CATTGAAGTTGCCCGGGGTGACCCCGGCGAATTATTGGTCAGGGCCAGGGGTGATAAACCGCGACGGGGTTTCTTTGTCGAATACCTGAAAAACCCCGAAGCCACTGCCGAGGCCTGGGCCGGCGATTACCTTCATACAGGCGATGTGGTGCGCCAGGGCGATGAAGGGCAGCTGCACTTTGTTGACCGGCGCAAGAATGTTATCCGACGCAGTGGCGAAAACATATCTGCGCTGGAGGTTGAGGCAACCCTTTCCGAACACCCGATGATCGCCCAGGTAGCGGTGGCGCCGGTGCCGGATGAGATTCGCGGCGATGAAGTGATGGCGGCGATCATCCTGCAGGCAGGTATTGCGTCTGAGGAGCAGGTTGCTCGGCAGATATTCCAGCATTGCTATGACACCCTGGTGTATTTCAAGGCGCCGGGTTACATCGCCTTCCTGCAGGAGTTGCCGCTTACCGCCTCGCAGAAACCCAAGCGCGCCGAGTTGAAAACCCTGTGCCGGGAGTTGGTGGAGCGTAAGGCCTGTTTTGACCTGCGCGACATGAAGCGTCGCCAGCACAAGCGGGCCAGTGCATGACAGCGCGGCCACATACTTATGAAGGGGTAGCCCTGATAGCCCCGGTGACGGTTCCGTATGTTCGCCATAGCGAACACAGTGCCGCCTGGTTTATTGGCCGCGCCCTTGCGGCCATGTTGCAACGCAGTGGACTAGAAAAAGACGCCGTCGACGGTTTGTCGGTTTCCAGTTTTACCCTTGCGCCGGACAGCGCGGTAAGCCTGGTGGAGCATTTCGGGTTACAGACCCGCTGGCTGGAACAGGTAGGTGTCGGTGGTGCTTCTGGCGTGGTGGCTATGCGTCGCGCGGCCCGTGCCATACAGTGTGGTGATGCAGATGTGGTGGCTTGTATCGGTGGCGATACCGCCGATCCGCAAAGCTTCACGGGCACCGTGGCCAATTTCAGCCAGTTCAGCAATGACGCGGTTTATCCCCAGGGGGCAGCGGGTCCTAACGCCCCGTTCTCCCTGATAACCCAACGATATATGGATACTACAGGCGCCACCCGCGAGGACTTCGGGCGCATCAGTGTGTCGCAACGCTACAACGCTAATCACTACGCGGGAGCGCTGCTGGGGCATAAAACACTGGATCTGCAGGGTTACCTGGATGCCCGGAAAGTGGCGGGTCCCCTGCACCTGTTTGATTGCGTCATGCCCTGCGCCGGTGCCGATGGTTTCCTGGTAACCAGCGTGGAGCGCGCGCGGCAGCTGGGCGTTCCCTGGTTGGAGATCCTGTCGGCGGATGAGCGCCACAATGCCTTCGCCGCGGACCCGGTACAGCTGCGCGGGGGCTGGGAACTGTTCGCCGATGACCTTTACAGCGCTGCCGGCGTGGGCCCAAAAGACATCGATTGCCTGCAGACCTATGATGACTATCCGGTAATCGTCATGTTGCAATTCGAGGGCCTGGGCTTTTGTAAGCCCGGCGAGGGAGCCGCATTTGTGCGCGATACAGTGCTGACCTTCGACGGAGGCGGCTTACCCCACAATACCAACGGCGGGCAGCTGTCGGTGGGCCAGGCGGGCCTGGGCTTCCTGGGTGTGGTGGAATCCATGCGCCAGCTGTTGGGTGCGGCAGATAAGCACCAGGTGCCGGGGGCCAGTCTTGCTATGGTCAGCGGCTACGGTATGGTTAATTATGATCGCGGCCTGTGCAGTGCCGCGGCTATTTTACGCAAAGGGGTGTGATATGAGTATTGGACCTCCGGCGCTTCGATCACCACAGGGAATCAAGCTGGATGAGCACGCCGTCGACGGCGAATTAACCCTGCAACAATGCGGTGCTTGCCAGACGGTGCAATATCCGCCGCGAGAGTTGTGCCACCATTGCCTGGGGGATGAGCTCAACTGGTCTGCGGTTTCGCGCGGCGGTGACTTGCTGGCGTACAGCGAATTACAGCACAGCCTGGAGCCTTTTTTCCAGGAACAGCTGCCCTGGCGGCTGGCCTCGGTAAAGCTGGATTGCGGACCGGTAGTCCTGGCCCGATTGACTGCCAGCTGTCCACCGGGAAATATACGGCTGGAGGTGAGTCACGCTATCCAGGCCGGCAGCAGCATTCTGCAGGCGTCGCCGGCCAACATGGTCAACATGATAGATAAAGCCTAGGGAGGCTTCATGAACGAAAGAACCGCTTTGGTAACCGGTGGCAGTACCGGCATCGGCGAGAGTATCTGTAAGCATTTCCTGGAGGCGGGTTATACCGTGCTGAACCTGGCGCGTCGACCCGCGGTCATCGAGTCTGATCGACTGCACAATTTTGCGGTGGACCTGGCGGACCGGGAAGCCACGCGCGCAGTTGCCTTGCAGGTGAAGGAGAACTACGCGGTGGACACCCTGGTGCACAACGCGGGCCTGATCCGCGCGGCCCTGGTTGAAGATGCGCAACTGGAAGACCTGGATTATCTGTCGGAAATTCACCTGGCTACCGGCATTACGCTGTTGCAGGCCTGCCTGCCCACCATGAAAGAAAACAACTTTGGCCGGGTAATTAACATGTCCTCCCGCGCGCTGCTGGGGCTGGAAACCCGCACCAACTATTCGGCGACCAAGGCTGCTATTATCGGCCAGACGCGAACCTGGGCGCTGGAGTTGGGTCGCTACGGTATTACTGTGAACGCAGTGGCGCCGGGGCCAATAGCGGCAACAGAAATGTTCCACAATGTGTTCCAGGAGGGCGACCCCAAAATCGATGACCTGGCGCAGACTATTCCCATGAAACGGGTGGGCAAGCCCTCCGATGTGGCCAGGGCAGTGATGTTCCTGGCGGATGAACAAAACGACTTTATTACCGGACAAACCCTGTTTGTCTGTGGCGGGGCGAGTCTTGGCTCGTTGGCACTCTAGGAGAAAAAGAGATGAGCTATTCACAGGACAGACTGGACAAGCTGGTGGAAAAAAACCGGGTACATAGGGATGTCTACACGAACCCGGAAGTGTTTGAACTGGAAATGGAGCGTTTGTGGGGCAGGGCATGGATCTACGTTGGCCACGAGTCACAGGTGAAGCAGGCCGGCGAATTTATTACCACTACCATAGGCACCGAACCTGTGGTGCTGTCGCGCGACAAGTCCGGACAGGTCCATGTGCTTTACAATCGCTGTGGTCACAGGGGCGCCAAGGTAGCCGCGCAAAAATGTGGTAAAACCAGTATGTTCCGCTGTCATTATCATGGCTGGAGTTATCACCTGGATGGCAAACTCAACATGGTTCCCCACGCCTGTGGCTACGATGATACCGACTTCGATATGGAAGACCCCCAGTTCAGCATGCAGCCTGTGGCGCGTATGGCCAGTCATCGGGGCTTTGTGTTTGCCTCACTGGCAGCGGATGGCCCAGACCTGAAAACTTTTCTCGGTGCTACCATCGCTACCATCGACAATATGTGTGATCGCTCACCGGTGGGAGAGGTTGAGGTGGTGGGTAGTAGCCTGCCCTATATGCATGACTGTAACTGGAAGATGTTTATTGAAAACCTCAACGACGCGGTACATCCCATGGTGGCCCATGCTTCGGTGGGACACTCCACCACCAAGGTAGTGGATCGCCTGCCCGAGGGTGCACCGACACCACGTGAGGCGGAAATCATTTCCCCCTTTGGTGGTTCCTACGAATTCTTTGACAACCTGGGTTGTCGCACCATGCCCTACGGCCACAGCTTCATGGGTGGCAAGGGCAGTATTCACAGTTCCTACTCCGAGATTCCCGGCTACATGGAGAGCATGGTGGCGTCCTACGGGCAGGAAAAGGTGGACGAGATATTGTCACAAAATCGCCACAACACCACAGTCTATCCCTCCTTTACCCTGAAGGATGCGGTACAGGTCGCACGGGTGTGTCGCCCCATCGCTGTGGACAAAACACTGGTGGAAAGCTGGCACTTCCGCCTGGTGGGTGCGCCGGTGGAAATGCTGCACCGCACCATCACCTATTCGCGACTCATCAATTCCCCGGCTTCCATGGTAGGACCCGATGACTGGGATTGCTATGAGCGCATGCAGCATTCCCTTAAGTCCGAATCGGCGCATTGGGTAGATATGCGACGCTTTATCGGGCAGGAAAAACCCGAGGGGGATGTGACGGTGTCCCCGGGTACCAGTGACCAGGCCTCAAGGAACCAGTACAAGGCCTGGAATGAGTACATGACAGGGGAGGTGGCCTGATTTTGGCAGCAATCAAGAACGAAACACCTGACCTGCAGGAAATTGAAGCCTTCCTGTACCGGGAAACCGATTTGCTGGATGCCGGTAACCTGCACGCCTGGCGCGATCTGTTTACCGAAGACGGCACCTACTGGTTGCCTGTTTCACCGGACCAGGATGACCCACTAGGTCACATCTCCATCATTTATGAAGACAAGATGATGATGGCGATCAGGGCCGAAAACTTTGGTCATCGCCTGGCGGCTTCCATGCAGTATGCGGTTCGCAGTTCCCACGTACTGGCCAACACCCGCCTGCTGGAGAGCTCCGCAGATGGCAGTGAGGTAATGGTCAAATCCAATTTCCAGACGGTGATTTATTACCGCATCCAGAGCGTGTATGCCGGTACCTGTACTCACAAGCTGCGCCGGGAAGGGAGTGACTGGCGGATCGTGCAAAAGCGGGTTGACCTGATCAACTGCGATGCGGATCATAAATCCATCGTCATCTATATCTGAGCCGGAAGGTCGACCCCCTGTAAGTGCAGGGGGTGCTGGTGACGACACCGGCCAATGATAATTTCCCGCAGCCATTTGTGACCGGGATCATCTTCAAGCCCCCGATGTCACATCAGGTAATCCTCGAACTCTGTGACGACGTAGTCTGCTCATTCGACGAACGTTGATATTACATCGAGCGGTAGTTTTTCAATTGCCGGGACCGTGACCTCGTCTGCAGGGTAACCTGTCACCAACAGAAGATAGGGCCTTTCAACACTCGGCCGCCCGCAAAGTTTGCTCAAAAATTTCATCGGACTAGGCGTATGTGTCAACGTCACAAGCCCTGCATTATGCAAGGCACTGATGAGGAATCCGGTCGCAATACCTACAGATTCGCTCGTGTAATAATTCTTCAATCTAGTTTTGTCTTTGCCTTGACTGAACTTCTGCAGAAAAATGACTATTAGCCACGGTGCAATTTCCAGAAACGGCTTTTCCGAATCTGTACCGAGTGGTGCAAGTGCTTTAAGCCACTCATCAGACGCGCGTCGCTCGTAAAACGCGCTTTCTTCTATTTCTGCGGCTTTTCGAATATCGGACTTGAGCGTCGAGTCACTGATCGCGACAAAGTGCCAGGGCTGCATATTTGCGCCGCTCGGGGCTGAACCGGCTGTTTGAATGGCGTTTTCAATCACCACACGGTCGACCGGACGATCGCTAAAATCACGAACAGAGCGTCGACGGCTCATCAACTCGTAATAGGCCAAGGAGTCTGCCTTCATCTGACTGAAGGGTTTCTCCTTAAATGTTAAGGGTACAAAGCGATCACGCATCGACACAACCATTGGATAATAGCCCTCATCATTTCAGAAAGCCGTGTGAAGCACCAGACTAACGACATCGTTGCTTACAGCCTGTATCGAAGGTTTCCTGGTTCGAAAAAATCAACGATAAGCATTGGCTCGCTGGCTTGTCTTCCCATGGATAAACAGGTTTAGGCTGCTGAAATATGCAAAAGGAGTATTCAGCACTGTGCGACGTATCGCGCCTCTATACAGGCGATGATCTTCGCGGGGCGGCTCCTCGCTTTGCCACCGCACTTTTCACACTTCTCTATCGGGCCGAGTTCGGATCTATAGAAAACACCCTGAAACCTCGACCAAGCGTCCCCCTTTGAACTGGTCTTTGATCAGTTTTTGTAAGGCAGGATGACTGAGCCGCTAGTTCTAGGTTAACTTGTAAATTCGTTTTACGTTTTCCCCTAAAAATTTCTGTCGATCGTCTGCTGACAATGGTTCAACAAAATTGGTCAGGGCGTCCACCCATGTATGGGGATGGTCAGGGTGGGGGTAGTCGGTTGCCCACATAAAATTGTCAGCGCCGACGTGAGCGATGGTATGCGGCGCAGTAGTCTCGTCAGGATCGCCAGAAATGAAACACTGCTCGCGAAAATAGTCAGATGCCGATCTTCTTTTGCCAACGGCGTTCATGGCGTCTGTATATGCGTCAAGCCGATCCAGCATGGCGCCAATCCAGCCGCAACCAACTTCCAGAATACCAAGTTTCAAATTGGGAAACCGGTCCAGCGTCCCAAGTGCCATGTAGGATATCACCACCTGTTGGACCACACTGCGCAGCCAGATCATCTCACCCCATGCGCGACCCTGCCTTGGCCAGTTGAATATGCCGTCGGCGGCGCCGTGAGGAATGAAAGTTGGGTGAATAGCAATGGGTACATCCAGCTCCTGACATTTTGCGTGTAGTATGTCGTGTTCTTCAGCGCCGTGAATAATCCCTTTGTGATTAAACGGGTTAATCCATGCACCTTGGCAACCTTCCTTTACCGCGCGTTCCAGTTCCGCCGCTGAACCTTCCGGGTCGAGAAGAGTTAGCTGGGCGATAGGGATTAATCTGCCCCCTGAATCCTTGCAGAATTCCGCAATCCAGCGGTTGTAAGCCCGTGCATACGCAAGGCTGATCTCCGGGTCGTCTAACTCACATTCCCATAACAATCCGATAGTAGGGTACAGCAGACAATGGCTCAGGTTTTCCTGATCCATAAGAGACAGGCGCTCCTGCGGATTGCTTGAGCCAAAAGGCATGTTCTCGGAATAGCGGCGGTCAGGTCGGGGGCGCATATCTTCTTCACCCATGGCACCCAACAATCCAAGGCTGCCTCTGACACTCCGTTTTGACGGTTTGCCGTTGATTTCCAGATATTCGAATCCGTCGTTATCAACCTTAATTCTCAGCGCCCGGTTCTTGTATTTATCCTCCAGATAGTTCTCCCACAAATCCACGGGTTCGAGGATGTGGCCGTCGGCGTCAACCGTACCGTCGTAAGGGAATTTTTTGATTTCGTAAGCCATTAATCATCTCCGTGCAGTTGATCAACCCAT
>JAPKAJ010000115.1 GCA_028825345.1 Arenicellales bacterium
TTTATTAGCCTATGGCAAGGTCTTAAATTCGCGCGAGGCGCGCGAACATGCCGCCGACCTGCTGCACCAGGTAGGGCTCGACCCCATACTGGGTCGACGATACCCGCGTGAACTGAGCGGTGGTCAACTGCAAAGAGTGTGTATCGCCAGGGCGATATCGGTTCGCCCTGCACTGATTGTGGCGGACGAAATCGTCTCCGGCCTGGACATGTCCAGCCAAGCGCAGGTTCTGAACCTGCTTGATGAACTGCGGCAGCAGCTCGGTTTATGCCTCGTATTTATCAGTCATGACCTGTCGGTTGTGCGAAGCATCTGTGATCAAGTGATCGTTTTGCTCGATGGCAGGACGGTAGAGTCCGGGCCGGTAGCAAAGATTTTTTCACAGCCACGACGGCGTTACACTCAATCCTTAATCGAGGCGGTACCGCTTCCGGAACCTGACAGGGACTGGCTGAAAGACACCACAGACACAACCAATCAAAATAACAGGGGTAAAGCAATGAATATCCAGGGAAGTACTGCTTTGGTAACAGGCGCCAACAGAGGAATCGGAAGAGAACTGGTGAACGCCTTAATCAAAAGCGGTGTCAAGAAAATCTACGCAACCGCGAGAGATATTTCAGGTGTACAGGACCTAGCCAATGCCGATCCAGATAGAGTTCACATCCTGGCGCTGGATGTCACAAACGACGCCTCAGTTGAGCAAGCCGCTGCGTCCTGCTCCGATGTAGATATACTGCTAAACAACGCGGGCATCAACCGGATGTCCGCCTTGCTGGCGGCAGACAGTATTGACAATGCGCGGGCTGAGATGGAAACCAACTACTTTGGCACTTTGCGCATGTGCCGGGCATTTGCGCCAGTTCTCAAACAAAATGGAGGCGGCTGTATTGTCAATATGCTCTCAGTACTCTCTCATGTCGCTCTACCGCTGATGGGGTCTCTGTGCGCCTCAAAATCAGCCGGACTGAGGCTGACTGAAGGCGTGCGTGCGGAACTGGATGCCGACAACACCCTGGTGATGGCGGTTATGCCCGGGGCAGTAGATACCGATATGAGCCGTGACTTTCCACCGCCCAAAATGCCTGCCGCAGAGGTTGCAAATGCAATCCTCGACGGAATTACCGAAGGGCAAGAGGAAATTTACCCAGGCGAGATGGCAAGCGGATTGCGGGCCGGCCTTAACGCAGATCCCAAAGGAGTTGAGAAAGAACTTGCCGCGTACCTTCCCGGCTAAAGGTCGTTAGCCAAAGCCGGGATATATCTTGTGCCGACCAAAACTTTGTAGGCATTTCGTTTATTGCCAAGCCAGTTCGCATACACTTCGTTTTGTAATCCTACCCGCGACTCGAAACACCATAAGGAGAAAAACTGATGACCTTGAAACGAATTCAAATCGGCGAACGCATGAGCCAGGCGGTGGTTCACGGCAATACGGTCTATACGGCGGGACAGGTCGCACTAGAAGCGCCTGGCACAGACGCTGCAGAACAAACCCGCAATATCCTCTCTCGAATAGACGCTCTGTTGTCTGAAGCCGGTACCGACAAATCACAAGTGATTTCGGCGACGATCTGGCTCTCGGACATGAGCACCTTCAACGAGATGAACGGGATTTGGGATGCATGGGTCACCCCAGGCGCGACACCAGCGCGCGCTTGCGTCGAAGCGAAACTGGCAGCACCCCAATTCACGGTCGAGATAGCGGTGATCGCGGCACTGGACTGAGTTCCGGATACAACTGATGCGAATCGCGGTTCTGGGTGCAGGCCTCGCTGGGATCACCAGCGCCTGGGAGTGTCTGCGTGATGGTCACGATGTCATCGTGCTTGATCGCGCCGACACGCCGGCCGATTTCACCTCCAAGGCCAACGCCGGGTTGATTGCACCCGGCCACGCCTTCGCCTGGGCATCTCCCAGAGTGCCGGGCATCATGCTGCGGTCTTTGTGGACGCGTAACCAGGCGATCCGATACCGGCCCAGCTTTGATGTCAGGCAATGGCGCTGGTTGTCACAGTTTCTACGACAATGCACTACCAACCGAGCAAGGATCAACACGCTACGCAAGGCTCGGCTATGCCTGTACTCTCAATCGCGACTTCAACTGGTCACTGATGAGACTGCCTTTCCGTACGACCGTAATACGGGAGGATTGATTTATTTCTACCGCTCAGCCCAGTCCTTTGAGGCCGCAGCTATCAAGAGTGAAATACTTGCCAGCCAAGGTGTGCGTATTGAGAGTCTTGATCGGGATCAGGTCATCGCCCGTGATCCTGGACTGGCCGATGCGCGCGATATCATCAGCGGCGCACTGTTCGTACCTTCCGATGAGAGTGGCGATGCTCGCCTCTTTACCCACCGACTGGCACAACGCTGCGAAGAACGCGGAGCCCAATTGCAAATGCGAACTGAGATCACTGGCCTCCAGACTGAAAGCGGCCGTGTCACTGCCGTAACAACCAGCCAGGGTCCTGTCTTCGCCGATGCGTTCGTACTGGCACTGGGAGTATTCAGCCCGAACCTGCTGCATCAGCTCGGCGTCAGGATACCTATCTACCCGGTCAAGGGATATTCTGTCACCCTGCCCTCCGGAGCGGATCATTGCCTTCCTAAGCTCGGTGGAGTCGATGAGGACAACCTGCTCGCCTATTGCCCGATGGGTAGCCGCCTTCGCATCACGGCGACTGCCGAGATTGGCAATTACAATACCGCGTATACGCCGGATGATTTTCGGATCATGTTGTCCAAGGCCCAAGCTTTGATGCCACGGGCAGCAGACTTCTCAACCCCAAACTACTGGGCTGGTCTGCGGCCCATGACTCCAACAGGACTACCCTTAATCGGCCGCTCACGCTGGTCCAATCTCTGGTTGAATACCGGACATGGTCACATGGGCTGGACGATGTCCTGCGGCTCGGCCCGCATACTGGCAGACCTTATCATCAACAACCAGCCGGAGATCCCGCTTGAGGGAATCGACCCGGCAACCATGGGGATGGCGTGATGCAAACAAAGCAAGAAAATACACGCGAGTTCATCAATCTGACACATCTGCCTTTTGTCGTCGATGAAGGAGTTGCTGCGCGGGCGCGGATCGGACTGATAGTGCTCGCCAGTGACCACACCGTTGAGCATGAGTTCCGCCAGGTGGCCAATATCCCAGGGGTTGCGATTTACCAGTCGCGAATTCCCAACTCGCCAACGATCACTCCGGAAAGCCTTCGAGCCATGGAACCCCACATCACGGACCGTACTGATGTGATCCTGCCGGGAGTCCCACTGGATGTGGTCGCCTACGGCTGTACGTCTGCGTCCATGATTATCGGTGAAGAGCGAGTTTTTGATCTGATTCATGCGGCACGCCCAGAGGCTAAAGCAACCACCCCAATCACAGCCGCCTTCGCCGCTTTCCGTGCGACCGGATGCCAGCGCATCGGTGTGCTCACACCCTACTCTGACGAGGTAAACCAGTTTATCCGACGCTATATCGAGTCGAGCGGTTTCGAGGTTCCGGTTTTCGGCTCGTTTAACCAGGAAAATGACAACACCGTGGCCCGTATATCTGCCAACAGCATGCGCGATGCCGTACTCGAGATTGGCAAGCACGACAACGTAGATGGGGTATTCGTCTCCTGCACCAGTTTACGCCTGGCGCATTGTGTTAGCGACATTGAAAAAACCCTCGGTAAGCCGGTGACATCCTCAAATCATGCTCTGATCTGGCACAGCTTGCGACTGGCAGGAATCGACGATGTGATTGACGGTTATGGCCGACTGTTCCAACTGCCCGGCTAAGGCATTCCCAGAACCAAGGGCACCCCATGACGGCAAAAATTGTACTGGTAGAGCACCATGATGAGCCCCACGATGATCTGGCCTGTGCCTTTCTTGGGCGCAAAGGCTTTTCCCTTGAATGGCGACGTCCCTTTGCCGGAGATGTCTTGGAACCGCCTGGCCCGGATACGGCGGGCGTTGTCGTGCTGGGCGGTGCAGCCAACGTGGATCAGATGGATCAGTTTGACTATTTGCTTGATGAAGCCCGCTGGATGGAAACTTGCCTTCACCGGGAGATTCCGTTGCTGGGCCTTTGCCTGGGCGGACAGTTGCTGGCCCACATATTGGGAGCCCAGGTAGCACCACACGCCGAAGGAATCGAGGAATTTGGCCTTTACCCGGTACACGCTCTTTCCGACGGGACTGACTTTGTGCCTGAGAACTTCCACGCGGTTCAGTTTCACAGCCGTGGCTTTGATATTCCCAACGGAGCACAGGTATTGGCCCACGGCGCACTTTTTCCAAACCAGGCTTTTCGCTATGGGAAGCGCGCTATAGGCATTCAATTTCACCCAGAGTGCACTTTGCCGATCCTGCACCGATGGCAGGCTCTCGCCGACGCGCCCTGGGATAAGCCCGGCACCCAGACCCGCGACCAGCAGGATCGCTTGGCGGCCCAACACCTGGCAGCAACGCATCATTGGTTTGAACAATTCCTGGATACGTTTTTTGATTTACCGGCTGTCGACGCCTTTTAAATATGGAAAATTAACTATGAACCTTCCTGATGTCTCCATCGGACTGGCCCACCACAACCGCGCAGCACTGGTAGGACAATCCTGTCCCGATAAGGTGCGTCAAGTACTGGAGCCCGACCGCTGTATTGATGCCCGCGAAACGATCTCGCAGTGGGCTGACTACGAGCCCACTGCGCTACATCGTTTTGATGATCTGGCGGCAAAGCTTGAACTGGATTCGGTGTACTACAAGGATGAAAGCACCCGTTTTGGCCTGGGCAGTTTTAAAGCGCTCGGTGGCGCCTATGCGGTACAGCGGGTACTGCACCAGGCGCTCAAGACGCAACTAGGTGATGCCGCCATCAGCCTGGATGATATTAACCAACAGCGCTACCCTGACCTTGTAGATAACATGACAGTCGTTACGGCGACCGATGGCAACCACGGACGCTCGGTTGCCTGGGGTGCACAGCGCTTCGGTTGCCAATGCGTGATCTACATGCATGAAAACGTCAGCCCGGCGCGTCAGCAGGCAGTTGAAGCCTATGGTGCGCGGGTCGAACGGGTGGCAGGCAACTACGATGACTCAGTCCATCAGGCTGATCACGACGCGCATCAGAACGCCTGGCAGATCGTCTCTGATACCTCCTACCCGGGGTACATGGAAATACCCTGTGATGTGATGGCCGGCTATACCGTCATGACCACCGAAGCCATGGATCAGTTACCCAATAACCTTATACCAACCCACGTCTTCATTCAGGGGGGTTGCGGCGGCCTGGCGGGTGCGGTGTGCGCAGATCTGTGGTTTCGTTACGGCGCCGATATGCCGCATCTGGTTGTCGTAGAGCCACAACCTGCGGCCTGCCTGTACCAAAGCGCCCTTGCTGGTAACCCTCAAGTGGTACACATCGTTGACGAAAGCCTGATGGCCGGCTTGTCATGCGGGGAAGTTTCACTGCTGGGCTGGGATATTCTAAAGGCGGGCGCTCGCCACTTTCTCACCATTTCAGATGCGCCAGTAGTACCGCTGATGCAGTTAATGGCCTCCGGTGCCGGAGGTAAAACACCGGTTGTAGCCGGAGAATCCGCTATTGCGGGCCTGGCCGGTCTGATCGGCACAGTAAATAACCCTCAACTCGCGCGTGAGATTGGCTTGGATACCAAAAGCCGCATTTTGCTGTTTGGCACTGAGGGTGCCACCGACCCTGCTCTGTACCGCGAGCTTACCGGGACTCGCGTAGAAGAGGTGATACCACCTGGTTCTCAATCATGAGCGGCTCGGTAGAACGCGGCTTCGACGCAGCTGAATTCGAGCAACGCACCGCGTTCGCCCAGCAGGCAATGCATGACGCCAAGGTCGATGCAATACTTGTGACTACCGAAGCTGAGATCCGCTATTTCAGCGGCTTTCATACGCAGTTCTTCGAAAGCCCGACACGGCCATGGTTTCTGGTAGTACCAGCCACAGGAAAACCGATCGCCGTGATTCCCCAGATTGGTGCGGGCGGCATGGCCGCGACCTGGATAGACGATATTCACACCTGGCCATCGCCAAGGCCAAAAGACGACGGCATCTCGCTGCTGGCAGAGGTGATCACAGCACTGCCTGCGCGCTTTGGCCGCCTGGGCTTGCCTCTGGGGCCAGAGAGCGTCCTGCGCATGCCAGCGGGTGATGCGCAGCGTCTAATAGACAGCATATCGCTTGAAGCCATCGATTGTGCCGAGCTGCTGCTACGCCAACGCTTCATCAAGTCGCCAGCTGAGATCGAAAAAATACGCCAGGCCTGTCAGATCACCTCCGGTGCCTTCGAGGCCCTTCCCGAACACACCCACATCGGCGACTCGGAGATTGAAATCAGTCGGCGGATGCGGATTGATCTGCTCAACCGCGGCGCGGACAGCACGCCTTTTCTCGTAGCCGGCTCAGGTGCGGGTGGTTACGACAGTATCATCATGGGCCCAACAGATCGCATTCCTGAACCCGGCGATGTGCTGATTATCGATACCGGCACGGTATTCGATGGCTACTTTTGTGATTTTGACCGCAACTTCGGCTTTGGCCAAATCGCCGATGACACTCACCACGCCAACGCGGCCGTTCACCAAGCGCTGGATGCCGGTTTCGTTGCCGCGCATCCCGGTGCGCGAATGTGCGAGGTCTGGGCCGCCATGTGGCAGGTGCTGGAGGATCACGGTGCACTGGGTAACAGTATCGGCCGTATGGGTCATGGCCTGGGGATGCTGCTGACCGAATGGCCTTCGATACATCCCGATGATCAAAACGTCCTCGAACCGGGCGCAGTCATAACGCTTGAACCTGGCATGATCTTCGCGGCCGGCCGGCAACTGGTGCACGAGGAAAACATTGTTATTACCGAAAACGGCGCTGAATACCTGACCCGCCGAGCACCGCCTGAGATCCCCGTCATTCGTTAACGCTCTCGCCCGAACCTCTTTAACCTGATACGGTCGTACTGAAGTTAAGCACGAACATTCTGGTAAACACCAAAGCCGGCAGAGGACGAGCGAGCGCAC
>JAPKAJ010000453.1 GCA_028825345.1 Arenicellales bacterium
GAATACTTACCGACAGCCCGTTAGGACGAAAGTATGGGTTCAGTGAAGAAGCAAGTGCCGTGGCCCCGCATAAGATCGCCGAAATAATCACGGTGTTTGATCGGCGCCTCGAGGCTCAGGCGCAGCGTGGATCGAATTACCTCGTTGGCGACACGCTCACCGCCGCTGACATCTACTGGGCTACGCTTAATATGAGCGTGCTTCCACCCCCACCGGAGATCATGCCCCTGACCCGGCAGAACCAGGGCATGATGAAGTTCTTCGAGGCGAATTCCAAGATACCGGAGATTGCCGGAGCTCTCACAAAGCGGATCGAGGACCATCAGCGGTACATTCTGACAACGCATTGCGAAACCCCTGCGGTGCTCGGCGGCGACCGGTTGTGATCCTCCAAGGGCGATGATGGGAGATGCTTTGACCAAAGAAACCGTTAAGGAAGGAGAAAAAACATGACCGCAACAAGATGGACCTGGCTCATCATCACTGTGATATACATTGCTTTTTTCAGCTGGTATACCTCCTTTGAGGGACCACTGACCGAGGCAGAGATAGAACACTTTCTGGAATTGTCCGAGGCAAGAGATCCGGGTGCATCTGCCGAAGACCTGGCCAATATTCGCATCTTCATGGAAGACGATACCGGCGATGATTTTGTAATGATCAATGTCATTCACGTGTACGACACACCGCTGCAGATCGATGGCGTTGAGCCCAGTGACACGACGGACGATGTGCTCGCCAAGTACATGGAATATATGTTGCCAGCGATGCTTTCCCGTGCGAGCCACCCCGTATTTCGCGGGCCAGCCGCGTCGCCTGCGATGGATATTATGAACGCCAATGGGATGGAAATCTGGAGTGCTGGTGCCGGAGTGCGTTATCGCAGTCGTCGGGATCTGCTGGAAATTGGCACTAACCCGGCCTTTGCTGGCAGACACGAGTTCAAGGTGGCGGCGATGGCTAAGACCATCGCGTTTCCCGTTGATCCGTTTAATTACCTTGGTGATCCCCGGCTGGTCCTGGCACTGCTGCTTGGACTGATTGGCTGCGGGTTAGGCTGGGTGTTCGCAGCTAGGAGGTAAACATGGGTAGATTATCGAAAAAACTGATCGCTGGCGCTCTGTCCCTGGTGATAGTGATCGGCCTGCTTTATGTAAATCGCACATCGCTGATGACCTGGGCGGTTGCTCAGGGAGCCATGGGATACCTGGCGACATTGGCGGAGCCGATACTGTCCACCCAGCCGGTTGACTGGCAGACGTCGCCACCGGCGCCGGATGCTACGACTGATCGCCCGCCCAATATCATTGTCATTCTGGCTGATGATCTGGGCTGGAATGACATTTCCTTTTATGGTGGCGGGGTCGGCGACGGTGCCGTGCAAACCCCGAACATTGATCGAATCGCCGCTGAAGGTGTGCACTTCAGCAATGGCTACGCGGGTAATGCCACCTGCGCCCCTTCCCGTGCGGCACTGCTGACAGGGCGTTACCCGACAAGGTATGGCTTTGAGTTCACACCGGCACCGGCGGTGTTTATGCGGATGGTGGCCAGCTTTGAGTCTCATCGTGAGGAGCCGCACCCCGGGTTTTTTCTTGAAGAGAACCTGGCCGAGTTTCCGGATATTGAGGAGCAGAGCGTACCGG
>JAPKAJ010000454.1 GCA_028825345.1 Arenicellales bacterium
GTTTGCCCGAATTATCGGTGATTCAAGCCAGCGGGGTATCGAGACCCTCAAGCGCGACAATGTTCGAATCGGCCAGGCGCTGGCGGATTTCCCGGTACGGCTGGTAGTCGTCGCAGTGGCAAAAGGCCTGCAACTTATCCCAGCTGGGGAACTCGATTATCACCAGTCGACGGGGTTGCCAGTTGCCCTCCAGTTTTTCGAGCTGCCCGCCGCGGGCACGGTAGACGCCGCCAAAACGCGCTGCGATCTTTGGTACGGCTTCAAGGTAGCCGCTGTCACGATAGGCATCCATGTCGGCCGGATGTACGTCGGCAATCAGAAAGGCGCTCATAAGTTTATTGCTCTCCCGTAATTGGTTTTTCAGACGATGCTGATCAGGGCATCCAGCAAGGCATCGGGTCTTTCCATCATCAACGAGTGACCGCTGCCTTCCAGCACGCAGACTCGGGCTTTGGCTACTGCGCTGATCAGTTTCTCAGCAGAACGTACCGGCGTCATGATGTCGCGTTCCCCGAGAATAAAGAGCGTGGGACACGCCACTGCTTCGGCATGGCTCAGGCCGGTATCGTATTCCTTACAGGCGGCCAGATCAATGTGGATCAGGTCATCCGCTGCGCGTTCCAAAAGCCGCAGGGTATTGCCCGCCATCCACAGTCCCGGGGTTTCGCTGCCCCCCAACTGTGCTGCCTTGCTGTAGCCCCAGTAGGTCAGCATGTCGACAACGCCATGGTCGTTGTCGGCGGCATAGCGCAGCATATCGGGGTGTACTCCCATCGGTGCGGTCGAGCCAATCAGCACCAGCGAGCGTGCGTAGTCAGGATAACGGGCGGCCGCGTTCAGCGCGACCAGAGAACCCATGGAGTGACCCACCAGGGCAGCCCTGCTGATATTGGCGGCTGCCATCGCCTCGATCACCGCATCTGCCATGGCATCAATTGTGGCCGCGGGTTTGCCCTGTGAGCGGCCGTGCGCTGGCAGATCCAGCGCCAGTACGTTATATCCGTGGTGGGCAAAATAGCGTGATGGCAGCACCCAGACGGTGTGATCCATGCCGGTGCCATGGACAAAAACAACCGCGTCCTGGCCGCTCTGGTGTGCCCGCGCACCGGTGTAGCCAAAAAGGTTCCCACTGGGGGTTTCAAGTTCCATGGTGAGCGCCCTTTCAGTCTTTTTGCGACGCACGCAAGGCCCGGTCGAGATCTTCAACCAGGTCTTGCGGATCTTCCAGGCCGACCGACAGGCGAATCAGGCCTTCAGAGATACCGGCAGCGGCCAATGCCTTAGCGTCCATGCGGTGATGCGTGGTGCTGGCGGGGTGAATCACCAGTGATTTGGCGTCACCGACGTTGGCCAGGTGTGACAGTAGCTCGACCCGGCTGATAAAGCGCTGGCCTGCCTCTCGCCCCCCTTTGATACCGAAACTGAATACCGCTCCACAGCCTTTGGGCAGCAGTTTCTTAGCAAGTTCATGATCCGGGTGATCCGGCCGCTCTGGGTAACTGACCCACTCGACCGCTTCGTGAGTAGCCAGAAACTCGACAATGGCACGGGTATTAGTGACGTGGCGTTGCATGCGCAGGGGCAGGGTCTCCATTCCCTGCAGTACTTGAAAGGCGGTGGTGGGGCTCATACAGGCGCCAAAA
>JAPKAJ010000455.1 GCA_028825345.1 Arenicellales bacterium
GGGCCTTTGGCGGAGAAGATCTGGTCCGGGACTTCCTAAACCAACTCCCGGGAGGATTCTGGGCCAAATTCATCATTGTGATGGCTGTGATCTTTGTTCTAGGTTTCTTTTTGGACTTTATCGAGATTGCTGTGGTCGTGGTCCCCATCATTGCGCCGATTCTGTTGGCAGACCCATCAGCTAACGTGACTGCAGTCTGGCTTGGTGTGATGATCGGACTGAATGTCCAGACATCATTTTTGACGCCGCCTTTTGGCTTCGCGTTGTTCTATTTGCGCGGTGTGGCGCCAGCCATCGTAAAGACCGTTGAGATGTATAAGGGTGTTATTGCTTTTATCGTGTTGCAGTTGGTGGCGCTGGGCATCGTTGCGGCTAATCCCGCGCTGGTGAATTACCTGCCAAACCGGGTTGCCTTTACGGCAGAAACAGCACCACCACCGCGCAACCCCAAGCTGCAGATCTGTATAGAAGAGTACGTTTCCGAACAGTTTTCCGAGAACTTGAGTGCGGTCGAGAATGCAATCGTCCATGCGCGTTCCCTGGATACAAGCTATCTGCCTAAGAAGTTAGCTGCGGGATTCAGCAAGGGCCTCGATCAGGCTGAAGCAGTTCCTGCGCTACTTGGGCAAGCCGAGCAAGCCAGTAGCGTGGTAGTCGCAGCCCAAGACGAGTATCGGGTAGTACACAACATTGTTCGACGCCTGCAGAGCCAGATTCGCAAGATCGATGAGCAGACCGCAAAAACCACGCGGCGGCTGAATTTTTCCGGTTCGGACATCTCGGCTGCAGACCGGGAGGTTCTTGAGCGACAGATTCGTGAGCATCAAACAACCCGCGATACTCTGGAAGATCAGATTCCCAAGAGCTGGCAGGAAACGTATAGTGCTTTTGTTGCGTTGGTCAAGACCGAGACCACAGCACGACGCAAGTACCGTCGTGGTGCTGATAGCGCCTACCAACCGGTGGAACAGTTGCTTGGGATATTTGAAGCCAGCACGGCACTAAAAGCGTTGGAGGGCGAGCTGCTCGCGATGCGCGAGCGAATTAATCAGCAGGGTGCCGCGCAGACGGTCGACGCCTTGAAAAGGCTGGCGAAGCAACTCAGTGGGATCAAGGGCGCCGAGGATATCAAATCCAAGATATCAAAATCCCGCCGCGCGCTAGGTAAAAAGAAGCCCCAAGTCGAAAAGGCACAGAAACTGTTTGACCAGGGTATTGAAGAATTCAACAGACAGATGATCTGGCGGGATCGCGCTCAGTCGGAACTTTACTCGGGCCTGGTGCGATATGAAGAGATGATTCGTGGCACGCTCGGGGTTCGCCAGCAGACCAAAATGCCTGAGGAACTGGCACTGTATGTGGCAGCTTGCAATTCAGGGCATAGAGATATTTCGCTGCACTTTTGACGGTTGAGCTCAGATTTTACGATCCCCTTCGTAAAGAATGCACATGTCACCTTTCTTCGGCATGTTCCATGCAATCACCCGGCGAGGCAAGATGATCAACGAATTTGAGTGCGCTAACAGAAGTTTTCGGCCCCGGAGCCGCGTGATGCGAACTTTGATCGCCCAAGAGGCATTATCCCAGCACGGTGAGGACAAACTCGAGGTTTTCAAGACATCAAAAGTGTTTCATGTTATG
>JAPKAJ010000456.1 GCA_028825345.1 Arenicellales bacterium
CAGGCGCAGCCGTCGATACGTTGCTTCCAGTCGTCGGGCATCCACTTGCCAATCTTGTCGTACTGATCACACGACCAATCGAAATGCTCGAACGCGATTGTCAGCCCGAAGCGGTCGGCTGCGGCCTGCACAACGCGCACGCCCTCGGGCATGACCTCTTTGCCGATGCCATCGCCAGCGATTACAGCGATCCAGTTGGTATCTGTTTTACGGCTCATGCCTGTTTTTTTCTCCCACATTAAAGGCGAAGATGAAGAGTAACACTGAGAACAAGGCAGTGTGTGGCTTCCGGTAGGCGCGAGTAATCTGCCAATGGTTATCAGACTGAGGAATCAAAATCACTGCTGGCCACATAGCGAGGCTACCCAGATATCTTGGGTCAGCTTATTTGTGTGTGGCACGAACTTTCGGTTTCTGTTGCGTCGGATCTATTGCACCTGCCGCGGGATTTCCAAAGGCCTGGAGCATCCGTAGTGTTTTGAAGTATTCCCAGCAACCAATTTTCTTGTGGCTGGACTCAGACCGACTCTTTGGTGTGACCATGGACACAGTTTCACCAGGCAACCAGGCTCATATTATGAGTCACCGGTTAATCGACAATGAGGAGCACCAACGAGAACTGAGTGAGAAAGATATGAAACAACCTGCCGCAACGAGAACATTCGAATCTTTTCGGCCCCTTAAGCTGGCGCTAAAGGATTGCAGTGCCTGGATAAAGGGATGGCGCAGGAAGGGAAGCGGGTCTGGATGCGAAGGATGCTGCATGGCGTCCACCACCGGCACGTACGACCCCCGCCTGAATCAAGGTCTTCGATCGGCGGTTGCCAGGATCATCTGCGCCGCTCGGTGAGCAACCATCAACGTTGGCGCGTTGGTATTTGCAGACGTTATATTTGGAAAAACCGACGCATCAACTACGCGTAACGCTTCAATTCCGTGAACCCGAAGGTCGGCGTCGACTACGGCGCGATCGGGTTTCGGCCCCATGCGGCAGGTGCCGCAGGGGTGGTAAACCGTAGTAGCGCGTTGTTGAAAATCGCCGATGATGTCGGCATCTGTCATTGTAGACAGGTCTAACTGCGGCGGCTCAAGCAGGAGGTTGGACAAGCCTTCGGTGTCCTGTATTTTGCCAAGCAGGCGGGCCATCGTCACCACGTCATCTAGGTCTTTTTGGGTACTGAGATAGTCGCCGCTCATGCGTGGAGCCACTTCGGGGTCGGGTGAGGCGATATTGACCCAGCCGGTACTGGTCGGTCGACAAGGGTTAAAACCCATCATGAAACCCGAATAGGGATCGGGCTGTGTGAGTTTACGTTCGTTACCCGCGTTTGGCTGGTAGCTGACCGGGTTGAAATACAACTGTGTATCAATCTTATTTGATGTGGGGGTTGACCGTGCCAGGCCGCCAAACTGGTTAACACCCAACGAGAGTGGACCGGTGCGCCGTAAAAGATACTGCAAGCCGGATCGAATTCTGCCTGGCCAGTTCCCCAGGACGTCGTTCAGTGTTGGCCGGTTGGCCCGATAATAATAGGAAATGCCCAAGTGATCCTGCAGATGCTGGCCAACGTTGGGCTGATCCACCAGAACTGGAATATTGAACCGGCGCAGCAACTCACCAGGACCAATACCCGAA
>JAPKAJ010000116.1 GCA_028825345.1 Arenicellales bacterium
GCACAGTGCCTTGGGTTACCGCCCGCCAGCCCCGCAAACCATCGTCCAAATGGACCAAAGGCCGGCCATGCACTAACATCCAAACTGGACCAGTTAACGGGGGCGGGTCACGTCCCATCGCAACCTAGGTAGAAGATCAACAAAATGACTTACAAAATAAATAAAATGCCGGATCAGATTTCAGCCGCTTTGTTCAGTAAATGCACTACTGTTGAGACAGCGACAGTTGGGCATCGGCGCCATATGGGTTTCATGGATAAGGCGATTCAGTGCGTACTCACCCCTCGCCGAGTTGCAGGTACCGCGATCACGCTCGCACTGCCAGGTCAAGACTCGACGCTTTTACACCACATCATTGCCGAATTACGACCGGGCGACTTCCTCTGCATCGACCGGCTCGGTGATTTTAGGCATGCCTGTCTAGGCGGCGGGGTGGCAGCAGCCATTAAAGCAAGCGGTTGTATTGGCGTTGCCATTGACGGACCGTGTACAGACCTTCCAGAAATACAAGAGTACGATCTGCCGGTCTGGTCACGGGGGATCTCCCCTGTGACCACGCGCATTTACGACATCGGTGGAAGTTTTAACGTACCTATTTCGTGCGGTGGTGTAGTTGTCAATCCCGGTGACGTTGTAATTGCCGACTTCTCGGGTGTTTTGGTGATGCCTCCAGACGAGGCTGAGGCAGAGGCTGACTGGGCACTGAGCAAACAGGCCGCGGAACCCGATGGACATAAGCTTCTGCTTGCCGGCTCCAAACTCGGTGACCTCAGCGGCGCTACTGACCTGGTCAGAGCCAAGACAGAGGCTTAGTTAGGCCAGTGGCGGGTGAAGAATATTACTCCGGGCCAAGTACGAGGTTGGGGAACCATAAAGTCAATCCCGGAATGTAGGTAATCAAGAGTAGAGCCAGCAAAAGCGGTATCAGGAATGGCTACACCGCAATTGCCCCACGCACAAAGGGGACCTTACCCACCTCGACCATGATGTAGAGCCCGATCCCCATGGGAGGAGCGCGCTGGTGATGATTAGGCCGAAGTGGACGCGGTCGATACCGAACTGATTGATGATAGGCTGCAGCATGGGCACCAAAAGTCAACCGTGGGAAACAAGCGTTGGAATCGATACATTAGCGAGGCCCAGGCAGTCCTGACCACTTCACAGGTCCCCCGCCTTACTCGACGCCCATGATGTAGTTGGGTAGCCACAGTGTCAGCGGCGGAAAGAAGGTGATCAGCAACAGCACGAGAATTAGCGGAATCAAGAATGGTAACACCGCCATGGTCACCTTCTCAAACGAGACTTTGCCCACCTCGACCATGATGTAGAGCCCGATCCCCATGGGTGGCGTGGCGATGCCGATGAGGAGTGCAAAGGTGATGATTAGGCCGAAGTGGACGCGGTCGATACCGAACTGATCAGTGATCGGTAGCAGCATGGGCACCAGGATGAGCTTTGCCGGCACGCCCTCGACGACGGCGCCGATCAACAACAGGAAGATGATCAGCATGCCCAGGAAAACGTGCCGATTTTCGGTAGTCAGTAACACCGCCTCGGCCAGTTGCTGGGGGATTTGCTCGATGGCCAACAGCCAACCCATCACCGTCGAGTAGCCGATGATGATCATGATCACCGCGGTGATCAGCATGGTGTCGGTCAGCGCCTTCCACAATGACTCCCAGGTCAGCGTCCGGTAGACCAGGCCAATCAGAAGCGAGTAGGCGCAAGCCAGCACCCCGGCCTCAGTGGCCGTGGTATAGCCGGTGATGATGGCGCCCAGGATAATGCCCGGCGCTATGAGAGCGAGGACGCCGTCAACCGCCGTCGATCCGATCTGGCGTAGGGATGCGCGCTTCTCGCGCGGGAAATCGCGGCGGATGGCGATGATGCGGTTAAAGATCATTAGCGCGGCGCCGATCACAAGGCCGGGGATGATGCCCGCGAGAAAAAGCCGGGCCACAGAGGTGTTGGAGAGAAAGGCGTAAATTACCAGGCTGATCGACGGCGGGATGATGGGTCCGACGACGGCCGAGGCGACGGTGATGGCCGCGGCGAAATCGGCTGGGTAACCGCGCTCCCGCATGGCCCTAATCTCGACCGTGCCGAGGCCGGCACAGTCGGCTACTGCGGCCCCCGAGACGCCGGCGAAGATCATCGATGAGAGTACGTTGACCTGGG
Organism: Arenicellales bacterium; assembly: GCA_028825345.1. GTDB lineage: Bacteria > Pseudomonadota > Gammaproteobacteria > Arenicellales > UBA868 > UBA868. The sequence continues at coordinate 2,179 of JAPKAJ010000116.1, forward strand.
CCAGCCCGGCGCGAAAATGGCCGACAATGCTAAGGGCGAAGTTAAAGATCTTGTCTGTCATGCCGACGGCGTTCATCAGATTTCCCGCCATGATGAAGAACGGCACGGCGAGAAGCGCCGGGTTGTCGACGCCTTCCAGAACCTGCAACGGCATAATGTAGAGCTCGTCATGGAACCCGGCTAGGACGAGCGAAGCCAGCACGGCGGCGCCGATCGCCATAGTGATGGGAACTCGCACCAGCACCAGAGCAATGAAACCGGAGAAGAGCACCCAGGCCATCTGCAATCCCGTCCTTAGATATCGCCGACCGGACCGTTCCCGGGCTTTTGCCGCCCGGCAACGGCGTAGATGGTGTCGATGACGAAATCGATGAAGATCAGCACGCAGGAGACGAACAGCGGCGTCGACATAGTGTAGCGTTCGAGCCCCACCATCTCGATGGTACCCACCTGTTGCTCGTAGATGGCGGGGGCGTGCCACAGCATCACCGACATGAGCACCAGGACGATGCTATTGACCAGCAGGCGAGAAGCGAAGTGCGCCCATGCGCCCAGGCGGTCAACCAAGAAGTCGATGGTGATGTCGCGGCGCTTTCGGTAAAGGACGAAGAAACCGAAGAACGTCATCCATACGAAAAAGACGACCGTCCACGGAAACACCCATGTGATGCCCTTGTCGGTAATCGCACGGAGGGCAATGTTGACGATATTAAGACCCAGCATGACAGCCAGGCAGGCGTTTGCGAGCACGTGAAAGAGACGCTCGCAAACGCCCAGCAATCGATTGACGAGATCGACGATGCTCACGGCATCGGGACTATTCGCTGGTACGGGTCTTGTTCACCGTCTCGACGAAGCCCTTGGGAAGATCCCCTGCCTTGTCGAGCTTCGAATAATATTCCTGCATGGCCTTGATGATGTCCGACGTGTCGGGTTCGTTGTAGGTGACGCCCTTGTCTTTCATTCGGGCAATCGACTTCTCGGTGACCTCCATGGTCAGCTTAACACTGTACTTGCCGGCCTCGTCGTAGGCGCGGTCCACCGCCTTGCGCAGGTCGGGGGGTAGACCGTTGTAGGCCTTGGCGTTGGTCATAAAGCCAACGCCCTGCGGGTACTCGTTATGGCGAACGATGTTCGGTGCCACCTCGTAGAACTTCATTGCCTCGACCAGGGCGATAGGGCTGTTGACCGCCTCGACAATGCCGCGCTGGATGGACTCGTAGACCTCGGTCCAGCCCAGGACTCGAACCTCGAGGCCGAGGCTGGTCCACACGTCGACGCCCAACTGGTTCGGATGATGGCGCAGCTTGATTCCTTTGAGTTCGGCCATGTTCTTCCACGGCTTCTTGGTGACCATGACCCGGTAAGGGCCACGCATGAAGGCGGCGGGGTTCCCGATCAGCGTGATGCCAGCCTTGTCCTCGACCTGCTTCAGCCAACCCTTGAGCAGGTCGGACTCCATGAATCGTGCCCAATGCTCTCGGTTATCGAACAAGAAGGGTGCGCTCATGTAGCTCATGTCGGGCACCCACTTCTTCAGGTAGCTAGCGCCCTCAGGATAGATATGAACGGTTCCGGCCTTGACTTGCTCCAGCGCCGCCTCGGTCTTGCCCAGCTGCTCGGAGGGATAGATCTTGATGGTCATCTTATCGCCTGAGTACTCCTTCACCTTGTCGGCGAAGTACTGGAAGGCCTTGCCTTCGACGCTGTCTGACGGCTGCTTAGTGGCCATGCGCCAGGTGACATCGGCGTTGGCCGCACTCATCGTGAAGACGAGGCCGATAACGAATGCTATGGACGATAGGGTCCGTCTCAATTTCAACACTTTGAATCTCCTTAGTTAATTACAACTAATATATTAGTGAACAGGTAACAGTACCACAATCATTCGGTCAACAAAAATATGACTACAGAACAGAATCGAGTTCCGGTACTGACTCACCACGTGACACGGAAGCGATATTTGCGAACATACGCTCTACGGTAGGGACAAATGTATCCGACGCCATCGCGCCAAGATGCGGTGTCAGCGTCAGATTCTTAACATTGATTAGCGGACTACCTGCAGGAAGAGGTTCGATCTCATAGACATCTATGGCGGCGGAATGGATCACATCGTTTTCAAGAGCCCAGATCAGATCCTGTTCAACTACCACACCGCCACGCGCTACGTTGATCAGAGTTGCCGTGTTCTTCATGGATGAGAGTGCGGCACGATCAATCAGTCCATTGGTATTCGGCGAAAGAGGACAATGAAGTGATATCACGTCAGCCACCGCCAACAGTTCTGCTAATGGAAGATAACGGACACCGTGCTGATCTTCCTCACCAGGATCCAAGCGATTGGGTTTGTAGTAGCAGGTATCACAGTCAAAACCCGCCAGGACGCCAGCTACGGCCTTCCCAATCGCGCCAAATCCCACAAGACCGACGGTCTTTCCAGAGAGAAGAAACGGCGTACTGCCCCGCCAGTTTTGCCACCTGCCGTGTTGCAATCCGAAATGGCCATGTGGAATATGCCGTAACGTACAAATGATAAGCCCCAGAGTAAACTCTGCGACTGCTAGCGCGTTGCTGCCAGTGGTACGAGCAACTTTTATGCCGCACTCGCGGGCGGCCTCGAGATCAATGTTATCCACACCGACGCCCCACTTGTGTAGTAGCTTGAGTCGCTTTGCAGCTCGGAGTACACGCCCACTTACAGGCACCTGGCCTGAAATCGCGTAATCTGCCTGGTCGATGATCTCCACTAAATGGTCGTCACCAAGCTCTGTCGCATAATCCAGCTCAAAACCGGGTTGAAGGTGGTCACGCATTTTTTGGGCGACGACTTCGCTTATGGCATCGAGAATAAGTATCGTTTGTGTCATCTTCTCAGAGTCCCGAAAATCGCACACCTTCTCGCGCTAAACCGCCAGATATCCCAACTGGAGTCCCGTCGGCCCGCCAGCACGCAGCACCCGTCAGCATTCCGTCGTCAGAAAACCCTATTGCATTCATACCGCCCGCAATCCTTTGCAACCGGACGACATCGTGGCCACGCGCGACCAGCGACATTTCAAGCTCTGCTGAAAACGTGCTCTCCATCTCAAGCCTGCCGCCCTCGGTCCAGATTCGGGGGGCCTCTACCGCCTCTTGCAATGTCATGCCATGGTCTATCAAGTTTACCAACGTTTGAAACGCCGAAGGGAAGATGCGCATTCCTCCCGGTAAACCCAACGCTACTTTCATTTGTTGTTCCCGACAGACCATCATCGGTGCCATTGAGGTGAAAACTCTTTTACCGGGCTGTACAGACAACGCGGTATGTGGATGTGGATCGAAGTTGAACATATAGTTGTTCGCCAGTAAACCGGTACCGGGTATCTGGAGACAGGCCCCGAATAGCCCATTGATCGTATGTGTGCTCGCTACCACGTTGCCTAGCGCATCAGCAACTGTAACGTGTGTGGTACTGTGAGAATCCGATACCCGGACACCTGGCGACCACTGCTTCGCCTGACTCATGTCGATCAGTTGGCGCCGTTCTTCTGCATAAACCTTATCAATGAGTTTTTCTACCGGGACATCAATAAAAGCCGGATCAGCTGTAGCGACCGCACGATCTGCAAACGCAATTTTGAGCACCTCTGCAAGCAAATGAACCGAGTCCGAAGAACCGTAACCCATACTCGCAATGTCAAAACCTTCGAGAAGATTTAGCATTTGAACGATATGCACCCCTGCCGAGGCGGGTGGGGGTGGTCCAATTACTTCATAGCCTCGATAACAACCCCGTATTGGTTCACGCTCTTCTACTTTATAACTATTTAAGTCTTCATAACTGATGAGTCCTCCAAGCCGAGCTATTTCATTGACAAGCAGATCACCCAACTCACCCCCGTACAAAGTCCCAGCACCGTAACTAGCGATTGATCGAAGCGTTTCCCCATAGTTCGCCTGCACCAGTCGCTCACCAGCCGGCAAAGGTAAGCCATTGGGGAGGAACAAACTGGCAAGCCCTGTATCCTTTGATAGGTCAGCCTGAAAATCAGAGATGCAGTCGGACAAGTATGGGGTTGTGATAAACCCTCCCTCTGCTAGCCGAATTGCTGGCGCAAGGATATCGTCGAGGGACCAAGTCCCATACTGTTCGAGCGCATGGCACCAGCCTGCGAGAGCTCCGGGTACCGCAATTGACAGTGGGCCAACCAAGTTTTTCCGTCCGACCGTATCGCGGTAGTTTAGCAATTCTTCGGAAACGGTTTGATACATGGTTTCGCTGGCACGGCACGGAGCGGTGCTGAGCCCATCAATGATTAAGTGTCGACCGTTTTCCATTCGGATATGGGAAATACCACCGCCAAGTAGGCCCACCATCATCGGCTCTACAACGGTAAGGGCAAACAGCGTGGCCACGCAAGCATCGACTGCATTCCCTCCCTCCAGCAAGACGGTTGCACCTACTGCAGAAGCGAAAGGATGGTTGCTTACAACCATGCCACGCGAACCGGTGGCAGGTTTTTTCTCGCAATCAAAAGAAATCGGATGATGTGTCTGCATGCCTGCCGTTCAAGAGTACGGTGTCAGAAGAAATAGCACCTGCTGGTGGGATCGATTCACCTCATGCCTCCATCGATCCTACGTTAACCAAACCAATTGTGCCCCCAACTGCCCGGTTGTGACCAGTGTAGATCAGATACAGATCACATTGATCGCAAAGTCACAAGGCTGGGAACCTTGAAATGATGATCAAAATATTGTTCTAGTTAATAGGCGAAGTAAAGGCTAGG
>JAPKAJ010000117.1 GCA_028825345.1 Arenicellales bacterium
TGGTTGAGGCTGAGTATCTGGTCATATTGACCGATCAGGGCGGTTTATACGAAGCCGACCCTCGGAAAGTTGCCGATGCCCCCTTAGTGAAGACCGCGGTCGCCGGTGATCCGGCACTCGAGGCTTACGCGGGCCCAAGTGGAGTTCTCGGTCGCGGCGGAATGTTAACGAAGTTACAGGCTGCGACAAAAGCGGCCCGCTCGGGCGCATCGACAATAATCTGTTCCGGTTATGAACTTGAGAAATTAGCCGGGATTGTGGATGGAAATTTTCCAGGTACGCTGATCCGTGCAGGTGCAGGCCGGGTAGCCGCACGCAAGCAGTGGCTTGCAGGATCTATGCGCGCCAAGGGAGCGCTTTTGCTGGATGACAGAGCCGTTGGGGTTTTGACCACCTCGGGTAAGAGCCTGTTGCCGGTTGGGGTGATCCAGGTGGACGGAGTCTTCGAGCGCGGTGATCTAGTGGATTGTGTGGCGCGCGATGGCCGCGCAGTGGTAGCGCGTGGCCTGGTCAATTATTCATCGTCCGATGCAACACAGATTGCAGGTCAGCCTAGCAGCCAAATTGAGAAAATTCTGGGTTACGTCGACGAGCCAGAACTGATTCACCGGGACAACATGGTAGTGCTCTGAGCGTGTCAGAGCAGTCGTGCTTTAAATCAGGCCGTGGCTTTGGCTTTGGCTTTAAGGCGAGCGTTGAGGCGGCTTTTGAGACGGCCAGCCTGGTTTGGGTGGGCAAGGCCTTTGCGGGCAGCTCGGTCTATCTGCGAGGCCACCTCGCGGTAAGCGGTTTGGGCCACAGTGGTGTCTGCGTCATCAAGAGAGCTCTTGAAGCGCTTGATTGAGGTGCGCACTTCGGAGCGCTGCGACATATTTTGTGCCCGGCGGCCAGTGGCTTGCCGTGCCCGTTTACGTGCCTGCGGTGAATTGGCCAAGCTATATACTCTCTTAAAGATGAAAAAAAGACGCGTGAGTATCGAGAAGATAAGGGCATTTGTCAATGGGGACGCTCTTGCGAGCGGTTCCAGCGCCTTTTTGGGAATCTTTACTCGCACTATCGCCTGTAATCCGCCATACCAGGGCAGTTTCGGTTGATCAGGTCAGTTGGGGCGGTTGGAGGGATGACTCTGGTGTCGCGGGTCACTGGATTGATCCGCGACATTGCCTTTGCCCAGGTTTTGGGTAGCGGAGCGATAGCCGATGCGTTTTTTGTGGCTTTTCGTATCCCCAATTTTCTGCGTCGGGTTTTTGGGGAAGGTGCTTTTTCAGTGGCTTTTGTACCAGTTTACTCTGAGTACGAGTCTCGTTATCCGCCACAGCAGGCGCGTGCCTTCCTCAACCTCATGGCTGGGCGTCTGGGGTTGATACTGGTTGCCCTCACCGCAGCAGGCGTCCTCGGGGCGCCCGTGCTGGTGAGTGTGCTTGCGCCAGGCTTTAGTGCGGACCCTGCCAAATATGAGGCTACAGTATCTGCGCTGCGCTTGACCTTTCCGTACCTCTTTTTTATTTCCCTGGTTGCAATGGCGGGCGGAATTCTCAATACCCGGGAGCGTTTTGCGGCCCATGCTGCCACGCCGATACTGCTGAATCTGTGCTTAATGGTCACTGTTTGGCTGGTGGTACCGCATACGACGAATGTCGCCATCGCACTGGGTGGGGGTGTGCTTATAGCTGGCATGGCTCAACTCGCATTCCAGTTTCCTTTCCTTTGGCAGGTGCGGCGAGTTCCCCGGCCGCGACTGCGCGCCACCACACAAGATGAGCAGGTGGGTAGCGAGGGGGTCAACCAGGTATTTCGATTGATGCTTCCGGCTGTTTTTGGAGTGTCGATTGCACAAATCAATCTGTTGGTGAACACGGTGCTGGCTTCTTTTTTGGTGACGGGCAGTGTGTCCTGGCTTTACTATTCGGATCGGTTGATGGAGTTTCCGCTTGGGGTCTTTGGTATTGCATTAGCCACGGTGATCCTTCCCACCTTGTCACGCCAGGTCGCCAGTTCAGAGCAAACGGCTTATAGCCGGACCCTTGACTGGGCGTTGCGCCTGGTTTTCCTGGTTGCGTTGCCCGCAACTGCTGCGCTTGCGATACTCGCTTTCCCGCTGATGGTGACACTCTTTCACTATGGACAATTTTCTGCAACCGATGCATCCATGGCATCAAAGAGCCTGGTCGCCTTCGCACTTGGGCTCACTGGGTTTATCTTAGTCAAGGTATTGGCACCCGGGTTTTACGCCCGCAAAGATACCCGTACCCCTGCGATTATCGGCGCGATTGCAATGATGGTTAATGCTTTGGCGGCTGTTTCTCTGGCTTTCACCTTAGGACATGTTGGCTTGGCGCTCGCGACCAGCCTCGCTGGGATCGTTAACGCGGTACTGCTTTATATCCGGTTAGTATCTAAAACCGGATTTCAGCCTGGGGACGGGTGGCCGGCGTTCCTGGCCCGAGTGAGCCTGGCGACATTGATCATGTCGGCCTTTCTAGGGTTCGGGGTAGCGGGCGATTTGGCCTGGCTCTCCCACAGCGTGCCCAAACGTATTTTGTTGCTGGGGTTTTGGGTTATTGCCGGTGGCGGGGTTTATCTGGGCTCGCTTTACCTTCTTGGGCTAAAGGTGCACCGCTTCGTCGAGCGGCCTTAGAATGGAAGCGCATTTGCCAGTGGGCGTGGTCGCTCTAATCAGTCATCCTGGAGAGCCTAGAATATTTTCGCTCTCCGAGGCTCGCGAATTGCTGCCGGTTATCAGAAAACTTACCGCTTCTGCATCACGCGAACTGGACCCTTGCCAGCTGCGGATGCGACAACTGCTTAACTGCGACCCCCGGCTGGCTCCATTGGAGCTTGAATTTGAGACGATTATTCGCAAATGGGTAGAGCGGGTACAACGTTTAGGCGTGACGGTGTCTGGCCTATGGCAAATTGGGTTCGACACCGGCGAGGGCTACCTGTGTTGGCGCTACCCCGAGTTGCGTCTGGCATACTTTCGCGGATACGGCGAAAGCTTAGATTCTCGCCGGCAGTTGTCAGAGGTGATTCAAGAGTATCAGCCCGACTGGGCGGTCTATTAAACCGGCAACAGGAATAACAGTGATCCTGATTCGTGATCTATATAACATTCGTGCCTCGCACCGCCCGTCAGTGGTATCGATTGGTAACTACGATGGCGTACATCTGGGGCACGCGCGTTTGATAAGCGTCCTTCGGGAACAGGCCCGCCGGCTTGGGGCGAGCGCCACGATAATGACGTTCGAGCCTCACCCCCACGAGTTTTTCAGTCCGGAGAATGCTCCGCCTCGACTCCTGCGCTGGCGAGACAAGATTGAGAAACTGGAGCGAGCCGGGGTTGATCAGATATTTTCGCTGCGTTTTGATCGAGAATTGGCTCAGACGTCGGCTGAGGATTTTGTCAGAAAATATCTTGTTGACGGTCTCGGGGTTCGCCATCTGATTATTGGCGATGATTTTCGGTTCGGTCGTAAACGTACCGGCGATATAAATTTGCTTAGAACACGTGGCGAGGCATGGGGCTTTACGATAAACGCAGTAGAGACCTGTGAAGTGCAAGGACAAAGAGTTAGCAGTTCACGAGTGCGAAATGCACTTCGCAACGATGATTTTGAGCTCGCCGCCAGGTTGCTCGGTTACCGGTATGCCATAGGCGGTCGGGTGGCGCACGGCGACAAGCGCGGCCGGACTATCGGATTTCCCACTGCCAATATTGTCCTTCGTTATGAAAACGTGCCGGTTTGGGGGGTATACGCCGTGTTGGTCCATTACCAAGGCCGGAGCCCTTTGCCGGGTATTGCTAACATCGGGACACGCCCGACCATTGGTGGGGAGCGGGTACTTCTGGAAACGCATTTGTTTGATTTTGATGAATCACTCTATGCTGAGCGAATCCAGGTTGAATTTAAGACTAAGATCCGCCCGGAAAAGCGTTTTGAATCGATTGAGGCACTTAAAGCCCAGATTGCCAAGGACAGCGACACCGCACGATCATGGTTTACCCAAGCTAGCCAGACAGGCGGGTAGGGCTGCAGTGATTCCCAAACCCACCAGCCAGTCGGTACGTTTGTTGTTGCTTGCGGTGATCATTGTGGCGTTGGACTGGCTCAGCAAGTACTGGGCGCAGGATGCATTAACACGGCACGGCCTCATACCGGTGTGGCCAGGATTCAATCTGGTGCTGGTGCACAATCAAGGGGCAGCTTTTGGTTTTCTCCACCAAGCCGGTGGTTGGCAGACAATGTTATTTATAGTGGTAGGAATTTCAGTGGCCATTTACCTGGGTATTCGGCTTTGGATGGCCCGCGCCGATGAGTACCTGCTCAATATCGGTCTTAGCTGTATCCTCGGTGGTTCGATCGGTAACCTGATCGATCGGTTGAACTACGGATTTGTTGTTGATTTTCTGGATGTTTACGCGGCTTCGTGGCATTGGCCTACATTCAATGTAGCTGACATCGCCATCAGTGTCGGCTCAGGAATAGTCATTGTTGATATTCTTGGGTTATTCCGTCGCAGGGCTGAGAAGGCGCTTAATGACTGAGCGAAGGGGAATCGTTACAGGAGACCGTGTCGAACTTCATTACCGGGTTCTGTTGGCAGACGACACTGAGGTCGAAAATTCTGGTGAGCAGGCTGTCAGCCTCATTGTGGGCAGTGCCGACTTGCCAGAAGTGGTGACCCAGGCATTAGTTGGCAAAAATTCCGGCGAGCGCTTTCGAATTGAGATCAGTGGGTCCGATGAGGTGTTTGGTGCTTACGATTCCCAGAATACCCAGGTGATTGCGCGGGAGAAGTTTAGCGAGCAGGTTCAGCCAGACCTTGGCGCCTTGGTTGAATTTGAGCTTCCCGATGGGGAGAGTATCGCCGGGCATGTTATTGGAATCAGCGATGATAGCGTGTCGGTTGATTTTAATCATCCGCTGGTTGGGCGAGACTGCGTTTACGAAATTGTTATTATTGCGACCGATAAAGGCAAAGACTGACCAGAGCGCTGGTAACAATTAACATGACTGATTTTGTAATAAAACTTGCGAACCCCCGGGGATTTTGTGCCGGCGTTGACCGGGCCATCGAAATCGTCGAGCGGGCGCTGCAGAAATACGGTGCACCGGTGTATGTACGCCACGAGGTTGTGCACAATCGTTTCGTGGTCGATGGCCTTCGCTCAAAAGGTGCCATATTTGTTGAAGAGCTAGATGAGGTACCCGACGGTGCGAACCTGATTTTCAGCGCACACGGGGTATCGAGACAGGTGCAGAACAAAGCCAATGTTCGCGGATTGAAAGTTTTTGACGCAACCTGTCCGCTGGTGACCAAGGTCCACTCTGAGGTTGCCCGGTATGGCCATGAAGGCAAGACTGTTGTTCTTGTGGGACATGAAGGGCACCCGGAAGTCGAGGGGACGATGGGCCAGGCTGTGGGTCCTGTGCTTCTGGTAGAGACTCTGGCGGATGTTGCAGCGCTTGAGGTTACATCGAACGTCCAATTGGCTTATGTTACTCAGACCACTCTGTCAGTTGACGATACGGCAAGGATTATCGAAGCATTGCGCCGGCGGTTTCCTGGGATTGAGGGCCCGCGTCGCGATGACATCTGTTATGCGACGCAAAATCGCCAGGACTCAGTCAGGAAATTGGCTCAAACCTGCGATGTGGTCCTGGTGGTTGGATCACACAACAGCTCAAACTCAAACCGTTTGCGCGAGCTTGCCGAAGAGATGGGAGCACGCGCTTATCTTATCGATGGAGCCGATGATATTGTTATTGACTGGTTGATTGGTGCTCGCCAGATCGGTATTACGGCCGGTGCATCTGCCCCGGAAGTGCTGGTCAAGGGGGTGATCGATCACCTCGAGAGTGTGGGTGGTCGGCTAGAAGGAACCGACAAGATGATCGAGGAGGGCGTTGCTTTCGCCCTACCGACTGAACTTCGCCATGACTTTGACGTCATTGTGCGTTAGACGGAATGTCTGCGCACGCAATATAATTGCTTGGTTGAAATAACGTCCCGACGCCGGTGTAGCTCAGTTGGTAGAGCAGCGCATTCGTAATGCGAAGGTCGTAGGTTCGAATCCTATCTCCGGCACCAATGGTCTACATATGCAGCGCTTTCTGATATTGAAACCCCTATTTTTATTATCATTGGTCTCTTCTTATCCTTACGCATTCGCCCAGACAGATTTCACAGGAAGCAAATGAGCAAAACCAACGCACAACGTATTCTCGTTACCGGTGGTGCCGGATTTCTCGGATCGCACCTATGTGACCGACTGGTTGAACAAGGCAATGACGTTATTTGTCTGGATAACTTTTTTACCGGCGACAAACGCAACATAGCCCATCTTTTCGGTCGATCTAATTTCGAACTGGTTCGCCATGATGTCACCTTTCCGCTTTATGTCGAGGTGGATCAGATCTACAACCTGGCCTGCCCGGCGTCTCCGGTTCACTACCAGTCTGATCCGGTACAGACAACCAAGACCAGTGTACATGGCGCGATCAACATGTTGGGATTGGCTAAACGCACTGGCGCGCGAATCTTGCAGGCCTCTACCAGCGAAGTGTACGGAGACCCCGAGGTGCACCCGCAAACTGAGGATTACTGGGGCCGCGTCAACCCCGTGGGCACTCGTGCCTGTTACGACGAGGGAAAGCGTTGTGCAGAGACGCTCTTTTTCGATTACTGGAGACAGCATCGATTGGAGATCAAGGTGGCGCGGATCTTTAATACCTACGGCCCGCGCATGCACCCTGACGATGGCCGGGTGGTGTCCAACTTTATCGTCCAGGCGCTTAAGGGTTTGCCGATCACTATTTATGGTAAAGGTAGCCAGACCCGATCGTTTTGCTATGTCGATGATCTGGTGGATGGTCTCATAAGGCTTATGAACTCTGAAGCCGGGATCACCGGACCGGTGAACCTTGGTAACCC
>JAPKAJ010000457.1 GCA_028825345.1 Arenicellales bacterium
TCCCGCATCTGGAGAACCGAGGAAATGGTCGTCATCGTTGCCCCCGACCATCCGTGGGCAGGACTGCCCTGTTTGAGTCGCAGCCAATTAAGGCAGACGCCGATGCTTGGCGGCGAGCCCGGTACGGGTACTGGACGGCTTCTGGCGGAGTATCTGGGTATCGAATTGGCAGAGCTATCAATCGGTGCACGCCTGGGTTCAACCGATGCCGTCAAGCAATGGGTGAAAGCGGGGATGGGTGTGTCGTTGGCACTTGCCGGAACTGTCGATGATGAGACAAGATCAGGGAAGCTAGTCGCCATCCCGCTGGAAGGAAACCCGCCACCACGCAAGGCCCTTCAGGTGGTTTGGCGGGATTCGCTCAGCGATGAGCATGCGGCTTGTCGATTCGGGACTTGGCTGGCAGGCTCCGCCGCCTGATCACATCGATACAAGTATCCGGGTTGAACTGGCATGCTGACCATGTCTGGGTGTCGCCACCCGTTTCATTGCCGAGTAGATTGGGAAACTGCCTCACTACTGTGTAACCATTTGCTCCATTGCCTGCGCTGGCTGATAAGGAATCCAAAGTTCCTATAGCATTCCATGGTGTGACCAATCTCATAGCAGCAAACGAAACTTGAGCGGTCAAATCCAAATCATCGCTTGGGTGCAGCTTTGACCGAGAACCCAGCCAAGGTTAGTTTGCCGTGACCGGCGCATTATGATCAGGAAGCTGCCATAAAAATTGCAAATGTCATCTGGCGATTTTGGGCACTTAGCCGTCAGGCGACTCTCAACTGTCATTTTGCGGCCCGAGTCGGGCTCTGCCCTTTCGATACGGCGTCCTGGATTTCATTTGCAACTAATCTGAGCCCGCCACCATGGAATGCGAGCCGGCGCCGATGAATGCAAGCTCATTTGCAAATAATGTGAGCACGAGCACCGTTTCATTTGCACTTAATTTGAGCCAGAAAACGCGCTGATTGCGAGCCCGGACGATTTCAAATGCGAGCCACTACACCTATGGTTCCAACGGACTGTCTCGGGCTGCGCTCGCGCATAGGGCGTTGATCGTAGCTGGCGGGGGTTGACGGAGGGTGCTTTATCCTGTTTTATCCGTACGGGATAAAAGGAGGTAATACCCTATGTCGATCGACTGGTACTACGCCCGCCCGGAACTGGCGCGGGGCTACCTGGTGGAGTTCGAGCGGCGCGGCGCCCGCGCCCTCTCGATGATGGCCGAGCGAGGCTCTGGCAAGACCGCGTTCCTGCAGCAAGACCTCGGGCCGATAGCAGCGGCGCACAACCGCATGCCTATCTACCTCGATGTGTGGGCGGTGCGAAACGATCCGGCGGTGGGGATCGCGAACCAGCTAAAGTCGGCTGCTCAGCAGCTCGAACATAAAGACCCACGCAAGCGGGAGCTGACCAGCGTGAATATCAGCGTGCTGGGGGTCGGCGGTGGAATGACGGCCGCACATCGGCCGGAACCAGGCGAGCCGACGAACGAGCTGGCGCGGATCAACTTCTGGTGCGACCGCCTGGCAAACATCGCCGGCGACAAGAAAGTCATGCTGATGCTCGACGAGGTGCAGGAGCTGGCCACGCACCCGGAGGGTGTGGACGTGGCCTC
>JAPKAJ010000458.1 GCA_028825345.1 Arenicellales bacterium
CTCCGGGCGTTGTGGTTCAAGTGTTCGTCGACACAGATGGCGCTATTATTGATACCCAGACTGACCCGTGATGTGACGGCTATCACATCGCGGAGTGATTAATCGATAACGTTACTTGCATGGTCGTTGTGGGGGTTATAAACTTAATTGTGGGTTATTGGGCCCAAATCAAAAGCAATATCGTTTGCATGCAAAGATCAATTTGGCGGGCTGCCACTGGAAGCCCGCCACCTGAGATAGGCGGCAGTTTTAATATCACCGGTGACCGCTATTCAGCGCAGGGCGTCTTCCTCGGCAAACAATAGTTAAGCGCTTAAATCTAAACATCCAGAATCGATCTATTTGAATGCTAAAATGTATAGCTATTTCTCTGGGGGGTGTTTTGGCCGAAACGCTACGGACGCGGGCTCAAATAAGTGTGCTGTGAAACCTAAACTAAAATTGAGCTCGCTGATCGGGCTAATCATGGCGGTTGCTTTTTGCTCCGCTGGTGTCGCTCTAGCGGCAACCAATGAAATAGAAGTCGGCGTCACCGCGGCCTCCGTTACTAATGCAACAGGTAACCCACCGATCTCACCGGCGCGAGATCTTGAAACCGGCCTTGGGGTGTTTTTCAACGAAAAAATAGAAACCAACCCCTCCGGCAGGGCTCAGTTGCTGTTTCGGGATGGCACGTCTTTGACCGTTGGATCAAGTTCTGAGATGACTATCGATGAGTACGTGTTTGATCCCGATACCGGCACTGGCGAATTAGTAATCAACGTCAGTAAAGGCATCTTCAGGCTGGTGGGGGGAAAAATCTCTAAGAACACTCCCGTTATCTTTAACACCAAGACAGCAACTGTTGCAGTGCGCGGCGGTATCGCGATGCTGAATGTTAATCCCATGGGAGTCGTGCAGGCGGATTTTATCTATGGTCAGCAGATGACTCTAACGTCCATCGTTGCCGCTACCGGCGAGAGTGTTACCCGCAAAACCAGTCGGGCTGGCACGTTCATGGAGGCCGAACCCAACCAACCGCCAAGTCAGGTCCAAAAACGAGAACCAGCCGCCCTGGCCGCGATGACCAGCGCTCTTGAACGCCCAGTCAAAAAACCATCGCCTGCCGCTGAGGAGTCCACGCCTCAACCCACCGAATCTAAGGCGCCCGTCTCACAGGCCGATGAAGGCCCGGCTGAAACTGATAAGGCAGAAGCCGCGGGTACCGAGCCAACATCCCAGGTCAGCCAAAAGGAAGAGGCCGACTCACCACCGACGGAACCCGGCGCTGATACAAAGATGGCAACAGCAGAACCGCAAGCAGATTCCGAAGGCATCCCGGCCAAACCGGGCGATTCGGGTGATCCGCTCGCACGTCAAGTTGGCGATGAAAATCCAGTACGCGAGCCGCTACCCGGTAGTGATGAGTCCCTCGTTATGGCGACTCCAGGCGACATGGCACCGGCCAATTCAGAAAATATGCCCTCCGATCCATCGACCTCAGCCGGACTGCCGGCGCGCGAGGGTACTGCGTCCAACAATCTTGGCGCTTCCGGCACAATGCCCGAAGGTTCGTTGCCAACAGAAGCATCCGGGATCGTCTTGCCTTCTGTG
>JAPKAJ010000459.1 GCA_028825345.1 Arenicellales bacterium
GGAAATAGCCGTGCAGTTTCAGACCCCGGTTTGGCACGGCCAATATCGTAATCACCTAGATCGCTGGAGACGAGTTCCCGAATGCGGGGGCCGTCGGAGGCGATCCAGTTTCCGCTTTGGTCTCGGCACTGCGTCTCATTCAACCGGGCATCGTGGTGGATTACGACCCGATCGTCGGCACTGATAACAACATCCAGTTCGATGCCATCCACACCGACTTGCCACGCCCGGGCAAAGCCGGCCATCGTGTTCTCTGGTGCGAGGCCTCGAGCGCCGCGATGACCATGGATGACACAGGAAGCCAAAAAGCAATAAAACCGGTTGAGCTGTAATCTGATCTGGTGAAGTACGTTAGAGTAACTATAGCAGGGCGGCCCACTCGATCACCTCCCATCAATGGATTCACCGAATGAGCGGGGGACTTTCGTGGCACAAACCAAACTATTCATCAGCGCGGGTCACGAGTGGCTGGGTAAGCAGGGCTTTAATTTGCGTGCTGTTCTGGATGTTAGGGCGTTTCCACTCGGGCTAGCCCACGCGTGGGACAATGCGCAGGTGACCGTGCAGCCCTTCGAAAAACTGGTTCTACTGGGAATGGGCGGGTCCGGTCTATGGGAACGGATTCGACAGGAAAACTGCCCTGAAACTGAGCTTTTCGATTCGGCATCCGAAAAAGCGGTGCTGGAAGTCTGCCGGCGATTCTGGGGGGGCGCAAAGCCGCGCTTACTCTACCCAGGCTCGGCCCTGATCCCACTGCAAAAACTGGGTCGATGGGCCGGATGGGCGAGCTCGTCCCCGCTGGGGATGGATATCAGCCCACGTTATGGCCCCTGGTTTGCTTACCGCGCCGCTTTCTTAGTCGATGCACCGCTGGAGTGCACCAAGACCTTTACAGCGAACTCCCCTTGCGATCATTGTGAGTCAAAACCTTGCATCCAAGCCTGTCCTGTCGGGGCCGTGACCCGCGATCAGACGATCGCAATGGATCTTTGTCTTCCGCAGCGACTCGCCGATCCCCAAGGCTGCGGTGTCAGTTGCGGTTCGCGTTTAGCCTGCCCGGTAGGTGAGAAGTGGCGTTATCCAAAGGACCAGATCCGATACCATGGCAGCCGGTCTCTGGTCAGCCTCCAGCAACGGGCTCGGTCCCGGGCCGATTGACCTGCCAGATAAATTACCCATTAGGTATTGGGTTGTTGGCAGGTACTCCGGTAAAATCTCCCGCCCACCCTTTTTCTGGGAGCCGTCGGCCCGCCGAATTTACCCATTGAGGAAGCATCGATATGTTCAGCAGCAAAGACAACATCGCGGATTTTGATCCGGAACTTTGGGAGGCGATTCAGAACGAAGAGCAACGCCAGGAAGAGCATATCGAACTGATAGCGTCTGAAAACTATACCAGTCCGCGGGTGCTTGAGGCGCAGGGTACCGTTTTGACCAATAAGTATGCCGAAGGCTATCCTGGCAAGCGCTATTACGGGGGCTGCGAGTTTGTCGACGTCGCGGAACAACTGGCAATTGATAGGGCTAAGGAGTTGTTCGGAGCGGCCTATGTCAATGTGCAACCGCACTCGGGTTCGGGTGCC
>JAPKAJ010000460.1 GCA_028825345.1 Arenicellales bacterium
TCGGCGACTGAACGCAGTCACGAGATAGAACTCAGAGTAAAGTCGGCTCTTACCGATCGTGACCTCTAGGCTCAAGCCTCCAGAAGTAATGAGGATGATCTAATAATGCAGCGTTACTCAGTCTTCAGCTTGCTCCGAAATTCTCTGAGCTACCATGAGCAATGGCAACAGGCCTGGCGGAATCCTGAACCAAAACGTCAATATGATGTCGTCATCATCGGCGGTGGCGGACACGGTTTAGGTGCGGCGCACTACCTGGCAAAGGACCATGGCATCACCAATGTCGCTGTGTTGGAAAAAGGCTGGCTGGGAGGTGGCAATACAGGCCGGAATACGATGACCGTCCGTTCGAATTTTCTTCGTGAAGCAAGTGTGCCTTTTCATGAAGAATCGCTCGCGCTTTATCATGGGTTGAGCAAAGAATTGAATTACAACCTTATGGTGGGTAAGCGTGGCATGATCTCATTTCTACAAAGTTCGGGTGCGTCCCGCATTGCTACCCAAATGGCCAATACCATGCATATCTATGGTGCCCGCTATGAAATGATGTCCTTGGAAGAGATCAAGCGCCGACTGCCGATATTTGAGCCCCCCGCAGACACAAGAATGCCAATCGTGGGTGGGGTTTACCAGCCCGATGCGACCATGGTACGGCATGATGCCGTCGCTTGGGGTTTTGCCCGTTCAGCGGACAGCCGCGGTGTGGACATTATCCAGAATTGCGAAGTGACTGGAATTCTTCGCGACAAAGGAGGTATTACCGGTGTCGAGACCACCCGAGGTACGATCAAGGCTAAGAAAGTGGGCATGGCCGTTGCAGGTCATGGCAGTGTGGTCGCTGCAATGGCCGGGCTACGACTACCCATAGTGACCCAGCCGCTTCAGGCATGGGTCTCTGAACCGATAAAGCCCGTACTGGATGAAATAGTAGTCATCCGCAATTACTTCGGTACCTATCTCATGCAATCTGATAAGGGTGAAATTGTGATCGGGCAAGGATGTGACCCCTATTCGTCTTACGCGCAACGCGGCACGTTCCCGATTATTGAGAATGCAAGTTCTGCAATGCTGGAAATCTTTCCCCGGTTTAAACGGTTAAAACTCCTGAGACACTGGGCGGGTATGTTGGATATGACTTACGATGGCAGTCCGATCATCTCTAAAACCGATATTCCAGGGTTTTACATCGACGTGGCAGGCTCTGGCGGATTCAAGACAACGCCGGTTGCCGCGAAGACGCACGCACATTTGATTGCGACAGACCAGTCCCATGAGCTAACACGGGATCTGGGTCTAAACCGGTTTGGTACGGGACATCTTGTTGTTGAGGGTGGTGTGTCGGCAAACCACTGATGGGGTTGAAGAGCACAGAACAATGATGCTGGTTTCCTGTCCGTGGTGTGGGCCACGCAATGACGATGAATTTACCTGGGGTGGTGAAGCATCCCGGGTGCGTCCCGATGATCCCTCGAGCCTGACTGATGGGCAATGGGCTGCCTACATGTATAACAACGACAACGAAAAAGGCTGGGTTATAGAACGGTGGTGGCATGCCAGAGGCTGTGAACAGTGGTTTGAGATC
>JAPKAJ010000118.1 GCA_028825345.1 Arenicellales bacterium
GCACCCGCAGGCGCGGCCACAGCGAGGAAGAAGATCAGCGCCTTGAAGAAGAATTGATCTCTGATCCCAAGGAACTCGCAGAGCATCTGATGCTGGTGGATCTGGGCCGTAACGATGTCGGGCGTATTGCCACCACCGGCTCGGTGACCCTGACCTCCAAAATGCAGGTCGAGCGCTACTCACACGTGATGCACATCGTCTCAAACGTTACCGGCGAACTAACAGATGATCTGGATGCTATTGACGTGCTGCGCGCCACCTTTCCGGCGGGCACGGTATCGGGTGCGCCCAAGGTCCGGGCCATGGAGATCATCGGCGAGCTTGAGCCCGAGGGCCGCGGCATTTATGCCGGGGCTGTTGGCTACATCGGCTGGAACGGCAACATGGATACCGCGATTGCCATACGCACCGCCATCATTGCCGATGGCGAGCTGCATATACAGGCCGGGGCCGGCATTGTTGCCGATTCCATAGCGGCCAACGAGTGGCAGGAAACCATGAACAAGGGCCGCGCTATTTTCCGTGCTGTGGCCATGGCGGTAGCCGGACTCGACCCTGACGTACTGGAAGACTAACACCGCGTAACACAGCTCTTGGCCCAGCGCACCAAAAGCGCGCTAGCGCTGGCGGGCGCTCTTTCATGAAAGATAAAACCAACGTTCTTTTTTTATTCAGCGACGAGCATCGCCGGGATGCATTGGGGTGTTACGGGCATAAACTGGTGCAAACCCCGCACCTGGATAAACTGGCATCACAGGGAACGCGTTTTAGTCAGGCCTACACCCCCTCGCCGATCTGCGTGCCGGCCAGAGCCGCACTGGCCACCGGCCAGTACGTGCACAACACCCGCTGCTGGTCCAACGCCCAGGCATACCAGGGCGAGCCGTCCAGCTTTGGGCACCAGCTGGTGCGCCAGGGGCACCGGGTCGATTCCATCGGCAAGCTGCACTACCGCGGCAAAGATTACGACAACGGCTTTGAGAACGAGATTCTGGGGCTGTATATCAAAAACGGCACCGGCTGGATCAAGGGCTTGTTGCGGGATCACGAATCGGTAATGGATGTCTCGGCCTATGCGCGAAAGATCGGGCCTGGCGAGGACAGTTACACCGACTACGATCTTGAAGTAACCCGCCATGCCTGCGATTGGCTGCAAAATACGGCTAACCACACAAGCGCAAAACCCTGGACGCTTTTTGTCTCCTGGCTTCGCCCGCATTACCCGCTTATCTGTCCTCCTGAGTTCTACGCGATGTATCCGCTGGAAAAGATGGACCAGGCGCGTTTTATAGATGAGGCGGATCTACCCCGGCATCCGGTACTAAAAACACTTCGGCGCAACTTTAACTATGACGTGCATTTTGATGAGCACACCCGGCAGATCGCCCGAGCCTCGTACTACGGCCTGTGCAGTTTTCTGGATGCCCAGGTGGGTCAGGTGCTAAGTGCGCTCCAAGCCTCCGGTCAGACGGATAACACCCTGGTGATCTATACCAGTGACCATGGCGATCACAATGGTGACCGACGCATGTGGACCAAGATGTCGCTGTATGACGAATCCTCAGCAATACCCATGATGATCAAGGGCCCGGATATTCCCAAGGGCAAAACGGTCGATACCCTGGCCTCGCTGGTGGATATCTACCCCACAATATTGAGCGCCGTGGGGGCAAAGGATGATGGCATTACCCGCCCGGGTGTTGCATTGCAATCTTTGGCCACCGAGCCCGAATCCGAACGAGCGGTGTTATCCGAATACCACGATGGCGGATCCCCAGTGGGGCTTTTTATGTTGCGCACCGCGCGCTGGAAGTACAACTGCTACCCGGGGTTTGAGCCCGAGCTATACGATATGCAGGCCGACCCGGGTGAACTGAATAACCTGGCAGGCGATCCCGGTTTTGCGAAGGTGCAAAAGCGCTGTCACCAGCAGATGCTCTTGCTGGTGGATCCCGAGAAGGTGAACCGCCAGGCTCTGGCCGATCAGGCCAGCCTGATAGAAAAACTGGGCGGGGTAGAGGCTATTCTCGGCTCTGAGGAGTTTGATTTCACGCCGGTGGGCTAGCGCCCTGGCAACACGATACCAAGCCTGCGTCATGAGTTCATTTACCTCGGGGGCGTTGCTACGCGCTTTTCAGCGCTTTTAATACGGCGGCGTTTTCCCGTATGCGTTTTTGATCACTCGCCGCATTGGATTTATTCACAGGACGATTCTTATTCATAATCTTCCCTTTCTTCACTCGCTTTCCCATGGGGGACCTCTTTGGGGTTGGTCAAAAAATCAGGCCGCGATTCTACCAACTGGCGCGCCATCGCGACAGCAGTTGTTTGGTCGAAAACCCACACCCAGGGAAAATTGCAAGCCCTGATACGTGAAAACACTAAAATTCTCCAATGATCCTCGAAAACTGTGGTCTATAACAATATCAGTTAGCATTGCCCGGTTGTACTTAAGACACAATGCGCCTTAAACACGGGCTTCGCGCTTTTCGGCTGCCAGCGTTACCCAACAAAGAAGCAACTCCTGGAGAAGTCGTTATGTACGTCAGAAAATTCCTATCGATTTTCCTTATCGGCCTTGTTTTGCCATAACCGGCTGTAGTAGTGGCGGTTCAAGCAGCGGTCTCGATAGAGACCCGATTGAAGATATTGATGGCGACGGAGTAGCTGACATCGTTGATCCGGATATGGATGGCGACGGTATTCCAAACGCCGAAGACCCTGATGATGACAACGATGGCGTTGAAGATTCGATTGATCCTACCCCCCCGCCAACCCCATCAACGAAAACCTGTGTGGCCGCTTCAATTCTTCCGCCCAACGAAGAAATATTCCCTGGAGATAATGCGGAACTAAGTTGGGAACTCCTACCAGAAGGGTGCGTGCTCCCTGCGACGAGGGCTGGCGGCGGAACAGGCGTCACGGTTCGGGCGGCTCCTCAGCGTACCTCGGGTACGGCCACAAGCGCGACTGTAAACGCCGGCAATTGTCTAGCGAACGGCCGCCATGGCAAGGTCTAATGTTTCACAGAAATAACAGTGCCCGATGGTTGTGGCAAGTTCGGGGTGGTCTATGACATCAGCGAGGTTGGCGTAGTTTTGGGAGACACCAATTTCTCGAAAGGCACCTATCGGCAGACAGTCTGGCATACCGGTAAGTCGTGTAGCGGCGAAGGTCTGCCAAATCCCTGTACCCAAGCCATTAATTTAAAGATTAATGAGAAAAAACTTACCGGCGATTCCACCAAAATCACATGGGATTATTCACCGAGTGGATGTGAGTTAACTGCAGAGCAAAAAGAGTCAGTGGTCGTTGTTACAGCGTTTAACCAGTATGCTAAGCCTGATACAAAAACTTCGAATCCAAAGTGGCTTTTGAAGAATAAGCAGACCCATATTCTGGTTCCGAATAATTGTAAATGGTATGAAAATTACCCCGAGGGAAAGAAAAATATTGAATACGATTTTTCAGGTATAGGCTACCAGCTGGGTGATATCGATGGCGTTAAGGCAGGAAATTATGCGAAGGTCGTTACGCATAATCACGGGCCGAACGGGAAGGGTTGTAATTACACAGATCCGGAACCTGATCCCGTGGTGGCTTTAGAGTTTATTGTTGGACCTGAAGGCAGTGATCTAACTGTAAACGCTGACGGCTCGGTAACAGGACCCACAAAATCTGGAAAAGCTGCTGTTTATGCTATGGCCACAGCCCACAAGGTCTCAGCCCTAAGTGAACCTACGTGGTCATCAACGCCCGGCGGGTATATGAACATTTATATCAACGGCGGCGCTGGGAAGAACGAGCGGATCACGATTGAGCCTGGCCGGACTAACGGCAAATACTATGTCGGAAAAGAAGGATCTGGCGTAGAAAATTTCAATACGTGGAAAGATTTACAAGACAGCAAGTATGGCGACTACACTGTCCGAACAAACTTTGGCCCGGAACTTGACGGACCAGGCGGCACACGAACGTGGCGGTTGTGGCACGATAGCGTCAACCATTACCCACGAAGTGGGGCATTGCCTGGGGCTCGATGGCCATACGGCCGACGGCGGGCTGATGGATAAAACAGCGGGATCAGCCAATGTGATTACCGCCAACGTGAACCGCACCTTTAATCTGCTGTATTCGTTGCCGCCGGGCAGTTCATTGAGCACAACCGGCCGTGCCATCACTGTGCCACAGTCAAACGCCCAAAGTGCCAGCGGCCTGATCTACGGCCCGATTATCGAGTACCACGGGCAGCATTGATTTTAGGGCGCGGTGTTTTTGAACCGGCCACAACGTTTGGTGTTGTGGCCCGGCTCATCGAGCCTACCAGCCCTTGGCGCCACCACTGCAACGCGCCCTTTAACGCCAAGCCCCCG
Source organism: Arenicellales bacterium (assembly GCA_028825345.1). Taxonomy (GTDB): domain Bacteria; phylum Pseudomonadota; class Gammaproteobacteria; order Arenicellales; family UBA868; genus UBA868. Next base: position 4,374 of record JAPKAJ010000118.1, read on the forward strand.
GATAAATGCTAAACGAAGAGATTCGCTACAGTCTTAAAAGAAGCCAAGATCATCATCGAGCAGTGCAAAAAACACGACAACACGACATCAACCGCCGACCCCATACCGCACCCGGTTACAGGCCTTCGGCACCGGAAATTAAATCAAGACGACTTAATCAATTTCAACAACCCACCGCAATGCGGTAAACTCAAAATATGGCCACATCAGCTGGGCTATATTATCGATTACCGGGCAGATGAGCCCCCATGGACCTAAAACCGATCAGGCACTCACATTTACACCGGATCACTTAAAACAGTGGCCGACCAGCTGACGGGGTACACTCCTTGGAATCTGACACTACATATTTACCTTAACTACTTAAAAAATAAACTGAGGCTACCCTATGGCAAGAGCGAACTATTCGTTTGAAAAGCGGCAAAAAGAGATTGCCAAAAAGAAAAAAAAGGAAGACAAACGTCTAAAAAAGCTGGCGGCAGCCGCCGAGAATAATCAAGCTGATCAAGCCCCATCAGACGAAGAACCTGCTAAGATAGACGGTCACGCCTGATTTAGGCGCAAAAGAATCTCACTTTTCCCGTAGAATCTCATCATTCCCGTAGAGTTTTACTATTCCCGTAGAGTTTCACTTTTCCCGTAGAGCTTCACTATTTCCGTAGAAATTCACTATGCCCATATAGAAGTGGTGACTTCAATATGGGATTTCGTTTCTTTCACCAAAACAAAATAGAGTAAATAGCATGACTAAAGGTACAGTAAAGTGGTTTAGCGCAGAGAAGGGCTTCGGATTTATTGCCCCGGATGACGGCGGCAAGGATTTGTTTGTTCATCATACTGAGATTCAGGCCGGTGGCGATTACGCAACATTAAGCGATGGCCAGGCTGTTGAATTCGAAGTCGGCCAGACCGAAAAAGGCCCATGCGCCCAAAAGGTTGTTGGACTTTAAATAATTAAGAAACAGCATTACTGACTGAAAAAATATCAAGCTTTCAGTCCTTCTGTAATGCCGTATCAGTAGATGTGATCTACAGCAACAGATCACCTCAATAGTAAACACAGCCATTGCCAATGGTGCTGTATTTGGCGATGGCATGTGTACTATTGCCAAGAACGACGGTTACATCATCGCTTATCACTTGAGATGATGGTGTACGCCCACGCTGACTTTCTGGGTCAGGGTGGTGGTTTGACTTGGCTGACTTTGAGGTGAAGATGATTAGCGGGGGCATTAGCTGCTAAGGGAGTAGTTAACCCGCCCCTTTTTTCATCGTGACCGTCGACCCGCTCGACGCGCCTTCCTTTTCGGATGCTAATAAGAGCGCATGGCTTGGTATCTCAAGCTCGCCTTTATCCATTTGATTTAGAATCGCCCGATGGATTTATACACCCTGTCTGCCACGAAAGCGGCGCGTGGTATACGCGAGGGATTATTTTCCTCAGTATAGTTGTTGCAATCGTGCCTTTTGCGGATTGAACAAACCGATGCCGCGATTGGTGCCTGGGTGTTTTTGGATCCGGATCTGGCGCTGGCCCAGGCCCGAGCCGCCGACGATTGACGCGCTAAGGGGCGTGCGATGGGCCCGCTGCATGGCGTGCCGGTGGGTATCAAGGATATCTACGATACCGCCGATATGCCGACGTGCTACGGCTCCCCCATTTACGCCGAGCGTGCTCCGGATGTGGATTGCACCGTGGTCAGCAAGCTTAAAGAAGCTGGCGCCGTCATTATCGGTAAAACGGTTACCACAGAGTTTGCTTTTCTGGCGCCAAGCACTACTCAGAACCCGCATCGCCCGGGCCACACGCCGGGCGGCTCCTCCAGTGGCTCCGCCGCTGCAGTTGCCGCGCAGCAGATACCGCTGGCCATCGGCAGCCAGACTAACGGCTCTGTCATCCGGCCGGCTTCCTTTTGTGGGGTATATGGCTTTAAACCCACCCGGGGGCTGATCTCGCGCAGCGGGGTGCTGCGCACATCCGGCACGCTCGATCAGGTGGGGGCTTTTGCAAGATCCATTAAAGATATTGCGCTGATTACAGACCAGTTAACCGACTACGATATCAATGACAACGCCACCGCAGCTGTGCCCAAGCCGCACCTTTCCGGCGGCTATCGGCAAGACGTGCCTGGCGAGCCGCGGTTTGCGTTTGTTAGTGCGCCCTATGATGAGAGGCTCGAGCAAGATACCCGCGCCGGTTTTGCGCAACTTCAAAAGACTCTAAAAGCCTATGCCGAGCCAGTCGATTTGCCCGACGGTTATGGCAATATGATTGATCATCACCGGGTTATTCACGATATCGAGATCCGTCAGTTGCTCAGCGCAGATCTTGTTGCACACCCGCAACTGTTGAGCGCCCAGATTACCGGCGCA
>JAPKAJ010000119.1 GCA_028825345.1 Arenicellales bacterium
GATGTCCGGGTGACATTTTCTGAAGCGGGTTTGCCGGTCGAGGTTCTCAACGGTATTGACCTCGAGGTCGACAAAGGCCGTAGTGTGGCGATTACCGGCGCCTCCGGTAGCGGCAAAAGCACCTTGCTTCAAGCCTTGGGTGGCCTCCTTAAGCCTACCGCTGGCGATATTGCATTCGCTGGGCGCCATATTGATCGCCTCGGCGCAAGGCAACTGGGCACTCTTCGGAATCGGCACCTTGGATTCGTGTACCAATTTCATCACTTGCTAACCGAGTTCACCGCGCTAGAAAATGTCGCCATGCCGCTACTGGTGCGCGGCGATTCCATCGACAGCGCTCGGCAAAATGCAACGTCTATGTTGTCTCGGGTAGGCCTTGAGCACCGGGTTAATCACAAGCCGCCAGAACTATCTGGCGGTGAACGTCAACGCGCCGCGGTCGCGCGAGCTTTGGTGGGCGAGCCAGATTGCGTGCTTGCTGATGAGCCTACTGGTAATCTCGATGAAAAAACAGCGAAAGGTGTTCAAACCTTGATGCTGGAGCTGGTTAATAAAGGCGATAACGCGTTAGTCATCGCCACCCATGATCTTGCTTTGGCTAAACTTTTAGATGTCCACTATGAGTTGTCTGGCGGAAAACTAGAGCGAATCAGATAACCGCTTGACTGTGCTGGCCCGGCCCGGTCCGGTCAGCGAGTTGAAATTAAACCTAGCCGATCGGTTGGTTTCGATCTCTGCGATTGCGAAGCACCGTGAGTCGCCAAAGTGTATTCACAAGGTAGTAGCTCAGAAGTGCGCCGAGGATCGACATCAATATGCACCCGGCCCAAAGCTGCGGCAAACGTGACCCGAGCCATTTAAGAGTCATCTCATCTAGGGGTACTAGTGGAGTTGCGGTGAGATATGCACCGATGAGAAACCCGGTACCGTAAAGCGGGACCATAGTCAGTGGGTTCGAGATCCAGACGGCAACTACCGTTACCGGAAGATTCGCCCGAAAGAAAATCGCGGTGAGTAGTCCGAGCGGGGTCTGAATCGGCAACGGCAGCAGCGCCCAGAAACAACCCACGCTTACGGCCCGCGCAACTGACCGCCGACCCAAGTGCCAAAGGTCGTCCTCACCGAGCCAGCGGCAAGCCAAGCCAGCTCGTTGGTGAACAGTTTCTCGATCCGGAATTACGCGACGCAGTAACTTGCGAGGCATAGGCATCTCCCTGGCATCTAAAACTCGTATAATGCGATCTGGCCCAATTAATTATACGGCCTGGCAAGGATGCCAAAACGTCTCTTTTATTCCTTGGGGTTTGCTCTGGGGATCTGTCTGGTAATGTTCCAGGCTGCGCTCATGCCTAGTGGGCTTGCAGCAGGCCTCGCAGTGCTTGGTCTGGGCGGTCTTCTTTCAGGCCGAAAAACGGTTTTCGCTGCGTTGCTGCTGGGATGGGTTTGGGCGAACATTGCCGGCACGATTATCATTGAGTCGCGTCCCAATTCTGTATACCTGAATAAACCGGTCGAGATTACCGGCCGAGTTCTTGGAATGCCTGGCCGAGACGCATTGTCGACCCGGTTTGATTTCTTGGTGCAGTCGTGGGCGGTCAACGAACATTTAGAAAAAACCAATAGAAAGATCCGATTACGGTGGTACGGTAATGCGCCAAAAATTGAGGCAGGAGATCAGTGGCGGCTTTGGGTAAAACTTCGCAAACCCAGAGGTTATAGAAATCGACACGGGTTTGACTACGAGCAACATCTTTTTCAAAAAGGCATTACCTCAACGGGCTACGTGCTCGGCAAACCTCCCGCGCCCCATCAGCGTTTAACTACAAGGGTAAAAGTTGATCGCTCGCGATCCAGGTTTAGTGAGTTTCTGACAGCACATGAACCACCGCTGTCTGAAAAAGGCGTGTTGGCAGCGCTCGCGGTTGGGGATCGGTTGGGGATTTCGCGACAACGTTGGGAAATCTTGCGACGAAGTGGACTTGGGCACCTGGTTGCGATTTCCGGATTACATGTTGGGTTAGCTGCCACTTTTGGTTTTATGGTGGTTGGCCGAGTCTGGCGCTTGGCAGGGACCTTAACCGGCAAACTTCCGGCACGACTGGCAGGCATGTGGGGAGCTTTGTTATGCGCGTTTGCCTATTCGGCTCTTGCCGGATTTCCAGTTTCCACTGTACGCGCTTTTATCATGATTTCCCTGGGCGCAATGCTGCTGCTCGCGCTGCGACGGCCTCGTCTGGAGGATCTGCTTGCGGCGGCGATGCTGGCCGTTGGAATAACTCAGCCTTTGTCAGTCTATTCGCCGGGGTTCTGGCTGTCCTTCGCTGCGGTCTGGTTAATAGTCCGTTTTGTAGTCAATCCACACTTCACCCCCGACTATTGGAATGAGCAAACTCGGCGCGAAACAAAAGCCTGGTTTTACAAATTGCTTTTTTATGCTCAAACACTAATTCGCTTACAGATAGTTTTGCTGATTGGCCTTGCTCCTTTGCTTTTAATCTGGTTTGGCGAACTTTCACTGGTTTCACCTGTGGTTAATTTTTTTGCCGTTCCGATTTTTGAATTGATTGTCGTCCCACTGGTTTTATTGGGCCTTATTTTTTATTTTTCTGGCTTTAGTCAGGTCACAACTCCCTTTCTTTCAATTTCCGACTGGGTGATCTCTAAGGTTCTGTTTCTGAGCCAATGGTTTTCGGAGTTACCAGGGGCCGTTCTAAGCCTTGACCCGATTCGGGGGACTATTGCAGCTACGTGTTTTGCAGTTATCGTTTTTGGAAAACGTCGGGTTAAAAGATCAATTATTTTGTTGTTGTTGGCCCTTTTTGCCCTGGCTAGTCCAGGTGGAGAGTCACGCCCGGGACCCGGACAGTTTCGCCTTACATTACTGGACGTTGGCCAAGGACTGGCAGCGGTCGTTTATACCGCTAACCATGTACTGCTGTTTGACGCAGGGCCTCGCTACGGAAATTTCAGTCTCGGGGAGGCAGTAGTCGTTCCTGAGCTTCGAGGGCAAGGGATTTCCTTCATTGACGTTGTGGTGGTGAGTCATAATTCGAATGATCACGCAGGAGGTCTTGCGGCGATTCAACGCGCATTTCGGATCGGCAGACTCAATCACAGTGATACTGAACGTGAATCCAATGGTGATTGCGAGCTGCAGGATCCGTGGATCTGGGATGATGTTCGATTTCAATTCCTCAAGAGCCGTCCTGATAGCGGTCAGAATATCAATAACCGATCTTGTGTTCTTCGCATTTCCGGGCCCTACGGAAGCCTGTTGCTAACAGGAGATATCGAACGCCTGGCAGAACAGACGCTGGTTAGGCGTTACGGAGATGACCTTAAAGTGGATATTCTTCAAGTGCCCCATCACGGCTCAAAAACATCATCAGGCCTGGGTTTTCTTGCCGTCACTCAGCCCTTAATAGCTCTGTTCAGCCGCGGCTCAGCCAATCGATTTGGCCATCCGGCGCCAGAAATTAAAAGACGATATGAACGGCTTGGGATCCGGATGTTAGACACGGCAGAACGAGGCCAGCTTAATCTGGAGACCACGGCGCAAGGATGGAGCATTGAAACGTTTGCTGATACCCAAATACGTTTTTGGCACCAATAGCGAGCCTGGTCAGTCAGACCCCCCACCGAACTCAGGCCGGGTAGAATTAATCACCTGATGAAATACTATGGCCTCAACGCTTTCGTTTTTCGACAATTCTCCTGGGGGTCTGTCTGTAATGTTTGAATTGATCCGTACTGGGGGGTGGCTGATGTTGCCCATTTTGATATGTTCTGTGCTGTCGGTCGCCATTATCCTTGAACGCTCTCTAGCGCTGCGTCGCGCCGTGGTGACGCCTTCGGGCTTGGCCACTGATGTGGAACGGGCTCTGATACAAGGTCGTTTGGATGCCGATCGTATTGCGGCGTTGCGTCGCGGCTCCGCCTTAGGCCGGGTTTTGGCCGCTGGACTCGCCTGCGCAGAGAGCGATCCGCTTCGAGTCAGAGAGGCGGTCGAAGAATCTGGCCGACACGTCGTACACGGCCTTGAGCGATACCTGAACGCGCTCGGGACAATAGCGGCGACTACGCCTTTGCTGGGATTGCTGGGCACGGTGATTGGTATGATTAAAGTATTTGCTGCCATAACCACCGCCGGAGTCGGGGACCCTCAAATTCTGGCCGGGGGAATATACGAAGCGCTAATCACCACCGCAGCAGGGCTTTCGGTCGGGATTCCGAGCCTAATGTTCCATCGCTACTTTCGAGGGCGGATTAACGAATTAACAGTAGAAATCGAACAACAGGCGCTGCGCTTGCTCGAAGTGCTTCGCGGGCGTCTGCCAAGATGAAGTTCTCAAGCGCGCCGGCTGAGGAAGTCTCGATTAATTTGACCCCATTGATTGATATCGTCTTCTTGTTGCTAATTTTCTTTATGGTCTCCACCACTTTCAACCGTGAAACCAATCTGGAGATAGCCTTGCCCGAAGCTCGTAGCGAGGCTGCGCACCCCCTGGCCCAACAGGATATTTCCTTGGTGATTAATGCCCAGGGACACTACCAGTTGTACCCTATCGGCGGTGACTCTGGCGCTCCGATTCATCCCCAAGATGCTGATGAACTGGCCTCTGCTCTTGGGCGACTCCCCAGGAGTGCATCAAACCCAACGCTGGTGATTCGCGCGGATGCTCAAACCAGTCACCAGGCAGTGATTCTCGCCCTGGACGCTGCCAGACGTGCGGGACTCGCGCGAGTCACGTTTGCCGCGCAGGTGTCCCAGTGATGAGTGCTGATGGGAACTCACTGGGGGGTGTGGCGCTTTACCGGCGTTTGCTTGGATATGTTTGGCCGCACAAAGCTGTTTTTCTTCTCAGCGTCGCCGGTATGGCAGTGGTTGCCATGTCCGAAGTGGGTTTTGCGGCACTCCTGAAGCCGATCATGGATGGCGGGTTCGTTGAGCGCGACGACACCATGATTCGACTAATTCCGGCTTTACTTATGGGGGTTTTCATGGCCCGCGCGGTTGGCGCGTTCACCGACCAGTACTGTATTGCCTGGGTGGGCCGCCGTTTGATTTTCGACCTTCGTCAATTGTTATTTGGGCGAATGATTCGCCTGCCGTCTGCCTACTATGATCTTCAACCGACTTCAGGCCTTATCTCGAAATTAATTTACGACCTCGAGCAGGTCGCTGCCGCCAGCACGATGGCGGTGCAGATTATTATCAAGGACTCGCTTCTGGCATTGGGTCTGATTGCTTGGATGCTCATCCTAAGTTGGCCGCTAACGCTTATCTTTCTTCTCATTACGCCTTTTGTAGCCTTTGTTGTCCGTAAGGCGTCCCGTCGTTTTCGTCGGTCGAGCGAGGGCATCCAACAATCAATGGGTGGAATAACCCACGTTGCGAAGGAGGCTTTTCAGGGGCATCGCGTGGTTAAAGCCTTCGGCGGTTACGGGGTAGAAGAGACTACCTTTAGGGCCGTCAACGAAGCCAACAGGCGGCGATCCCTGCGTCGTGCTTTGGTGGCAGCGATTAGCGTTCCACTGCTGCTCCTAATCGCCGGTTCGGGAGTATCCCTGATTATCTACCTGGCACTGACTGACACGATCGGAGCATTCGTCAGCCCGGGTACCTTCGTTTCCTACATGGGCACCATATTGCTCTTGATGAGCCCTATTAAGCGGCTGGCCAGGATCAACGAGTATGTTCAGGCAGGGTTAGCCGCTGCTAATAGCGTATTTTCGGTGATTGATGAACCATCTGAGAGCATAGGCGAATCCAACCCGCCACGAAAGGTTCTTGGCCGGGTAGAGTTCCAAAACGTAGCCTTCACTTATCCCCAGGGAGATCAGCCGGCCCTTCAGGGGGTATCTTTTACTTTAGAACCTGGAAAAACTGTTGCGCTTGTTGGTGCATCTGGAAGTGGCAAATCCACGATTGCGTCGCTTCTGCTGGGCTTTTATACGCCAAACAACGGTGAGATCCTTATTGACGGGATTCCGATAGGCTCTTACTCGCTTACTGATTTGCGTCGCCAGGTGTCTTTGGTACCCCAGGAACCGATCTTGTTTGACGGCACTATTACGCAAAATGTCACTTATGCCGAGAGCGGCGAACCGCAGATTGATCTGCAGCGATTGCTGGAAGCCACGGGCGTAGACAAGTTTTCAAACGACGGCGAGCAGCAGGTGGGGGAGTTGGGAATGAGGCTTTCAGGTGGACAAAGGCAGCGGGTGTCCTTGGCCCGCGCACTGTACCGTCCCGGGGCGATTCTAGTGTTGGATGAGGCTACCTCTGCGCTCGACGTGCTCTCGGAACAGGAGATCAAAGCCTCGTTAGAGCAGTTTTCTTCACAGCGCTCGACTCTGATTATCGCGCACCGGCTCAGTTTTATTACCCACGCCGATCAGATTCATGTGTTTGAAGATGGGCGAATTAAAGAGTCTGGCTGTCACGAAACACTACTAGCCCGTAATGGGCCCTATGCACACATGTGGCGCGTACAACAGGCTGAGGACAAGTTATACACGGATACCCCACGGCAGCCCTTGTCATGAATGTAGCGGCCGGTCTGCAGCGGCACTGGAACCGAATAGACGCGCTTACATTGTTGTTGTTGCCATTAAGTATTTGCTATGGCCTGATCATTTCCATCAGAACGCTTTTGTACCAACTTGGTGTTTTTAGGATTCAACACTGGAATGTACCGGTATTGGTGGTAGGAAACCTGACGGTCGGCGGGTCAGGAAAAA
>JAPKAJ010000120.1 GCA_028825345.1 Arenicellales bacterium
TGTGGGATGATCACATCGACGTTAATCTGAAAGGCTTGTTCTTCGTCTGTCGGGCAGCAATTCCTGAATTACGCAAGTCCAATGGCAATATCATTAATATTGCCTCCGACGCTGGCCTGATCGGGGTTCCAGGACTCACCGTATACTGCGGTTCAAAAGGTGGAGTTGTTAACATGACCAAGGCCATGGCCTTAGAAATTGCGCCGGATGTACGGGTCAATTGCATATGTCCAGGATACGTCGATACCGACATGATCCGCCTCTCTGTTAAACGGAAACCTGACCCGGAAGCTGCATGGCAGAAGATGATTGACTATGCCCCCCTGAAGCGCATTACAACACCTGCCGAAATTGCTTTCGGAGTCCTGTATCTGGCCTCACAGGAGGCACGATTCGTTACGGGTGTCGCGCTACCGATCGATGGCGGTACGACGGCTGGTCACTAAGCACGTTTCGGCCTCGGCATGGAGGTTCTTTTTCCAGATCTTAGACGCGTCTTCTAGGTGAACGGTAGAATTTTCAACCAATCTGGTATCTAAGTGTCCCGTGTTTAATGAAAGATAGTTTACGAATACTCATTCTAAAGCGCCTGGCTTTTGGCCTGCTGACGCTATTTGTCATTTCGGTACTAATTACACTCGGTGTGGAAATGTTACCCGGCGACTTGGCTCAGGCGATTCTAGGGCAGCATGCAACGACGGAAGCCCTCGCCGCAATTCGACTTGAACTGGGTCTGGATCGACCATTGCATGTGCGTTATTTCGTCTGGCTAGGCGATATTGTGCAATGGGATTTGGGGACATCATTGGTTAATAATCGGGAGGTTGCCGACCTTATTGGTACGCGCCTGTCCAATACGCTGTTTCTGGCATCGTGCGCTGCCATTATCGCCGTCCCGATTTCAATTGTTCTGGGTATGTTGGCGGCGCTGTATCGAGAATCTCTGTTCGACAAGATAATCACCATGACCACCCTTACGACAATCTCGGTACCTGAGTTTCTTGTCGCTTATATTCTTATTGTCTTCTTGTCAGTAGAGTTCAATGTCTTCCCAAGCATGGCTTATGTTTCGCCCGACTTTGGAATCTGGGACCGACTTTATGCCGTGGCCCTGCCTGTCATGACCCTAGTCCTGGTGGTGGTTGCGCATATGATGCGCCTGACCCGGGCGGCAATCATCAATGTGTTGACCAGACCGTATATCGAGACTGCGCAACTCAAGGGAATGAAACGTTCTTGGGTAATCATGTATCACGCACTGCCCAACGCACTGGCCCCGATTATCAATGTAATCGTGATAAACCTGGCGTATCTGGTTGTGGGCGTGGTGGTGGTCGAGGTGGTGTTCGTTTATCCAGGTTTAGGGCAACTTTTGGTCGATTCTGTATCCAAGCGCGACCTGCCAGTGGTGCAGGCGTGCGGACTAATTTTTGCCAGCACTTATGTGATGCTGAATTTAACCGCAGACATTCTTTCAATTCTTGCCAATCCACGTCTGCGGCATCCTACGTGAGGAGGCCATACCAATCACTAACGTCGTAAAGGCATTTTTGAAAGCCCCGTGGAGTGCCCAAATGGGGTTCCTCATTATAGCTATCAATCTGTTTGCCCTGGCCTTTGCACCGGTGCTCACACCGTTTACGGAAACCGAGATAGTCGGCAAGGTGTGGGAACCTGGCATCTGGGCCACGGATTGTTCCTCAGAAGCGGTTAAGAGTGATGGTGCGTGTTGGGCGCAGTTGAATGATAGCCGCATGGGTGGCAAGTCCTGGCTTGGCACTGATCATATTGGCCGCGATCTGCTTACCCGGCTTTTGTACGGTGCCCGCAATACCATCAGTCTTGCTTTGATCATCACGGGGCTATCATTCATCGTAGGCATGGCGTTCGGTTTTCTGGCGGCTACCATGCGCGGGTGGGTTGATCAGGTCGTTAGCCGTGTGGTCGATATTCTGATGGCTTTCCCGACCCTCATCTTTGCCTTGATCGTTCTGTCGGTGGCCGGCACCTCGATACCGGTGCTGATTGTAGTCATTGCGCTACTTGATACCACGCGAGTCTTTCGTCTGTCGCGGGCTGTCGCCATGGATATCACCGTGATGGAGTACGTGGAGGGGGCACGCTTGCGAGGTGAAGGAATAATGTGGGTCATGTGGCGTGAAATCTTACCCAATACGCTGCCCCCGCTGGTGGCTGAATTTGGTTTGCGATTTTGCTTTGTGTTTTTGTTTATTAGTGCGCTCAGTTTTTTGGGGTTAGGCCTGCAACCGCCAACGGCTGACTGGGGCAGCATGGTGCAGGAGAATTCAGTAGCTATCAGCTTCGGTGTTTACAACCCCTTAATTCCTGCCGCGGCCATTGCATTCTTGACCATTGGCATCAATCTGGTAGTGGACTGGTTCTTGCGTAAGGCAGCCGGTCTTCGCGAAGAATATTAACGATTAAGTGCCATAGGAATTATTTGATGTCGCGCTTACTGACGATGAAAAATTTGGTCATCGAAGGCTTTCAGGAAGAGCAGTGGGGCGATATTGTTCTGGGCGTTGATGTTCACGTCGATCGTGGCGAGGTGCTGGGGTTGATCGGCGAGTCTGGGGCTGGGAAATCCACCATAGGCATTGCCAGCATGGCTTACTGTCGGGACGGTTGCCGCATCGTCAGTGGTAGTATCAAGTTCGACGATTTGGAGCTCACCACCGCGACGGATGACCAAATGCGCTCCATCCGCGGCGTACGCATTTCCTATGTGGCACAAAGTGCAGCGGCCTCATTCAATCCCGCCCACCACATCATTGATCAGTACGTCGAAGCACCAGTTAAGCACGGTATCATGTCACGGGCCGAGGCGGAAAAAGGCGCACGTGATCTGTACAGTCGGTTCGACTTGCCCGATCCGGATAACATCGGTGACCGCTATCCGCACCAGGTCTCTGGTGGCCAACTCCAACGCGCCATGGTTGCCATGGCGATGGCCTGCAAGCCGGATCTGATCATTTTCGATGAACCAACGACAGCGCTCGACGTGACGACTCAGATTGAAGTGTTGGCGACCATCAAGGATGCCATTAGAGAGCTTAATTCAGCCGCTATTTACATCACCCATGATTTGGCCGTGGTTTCACAGGTTGCAGACCGTATTATGGTACTGCGACATGGCCAGTTGGTAGAAGAAGGCGGCACGCGGGAGATGCTGGCCAACCCCAAGCAGGACTACACCCGTGCACTGTTGTCAGTGCGCAAGGGCCAGACGGAAAAAATCAAGCATGCTGAAGAGGGCAAGCCATTGCTCAAGGTCAATGATGTGACGGCGGCTTATGCTAACCGAGTTCCGGTTTTGCAGGACGTCAACGTGACTGTAACCCGTGGTAAGACGATCGCAGTAGTCGGCGAATCAGGCAGCGGCAAAAGTACTCTGGCACGGGTTATAACAGGCTTGCTGCCGCCGATTACGGGTACCATTGAGTTTGATGGCCAGGAATTGCCGGCAAAGTTCAGCGATCGTGACAGGGAGATGTTGCGCCGTGTGCAAATGATCATCCAGATGCCCGACGTGGCGTTGAACCCACGCCAGAAGATAAAGCAGGTATTGGGGCGGCCACTGGAATTCTATTTTGGCATGCGGGGAGAAGAAAAGCGCCAACGGGTGTCCCAATTGATGGAGCAGATCGAACTTCCAGAGCGTTATGTGAATCGCTTTCCGTCAGAACTGTCAGGTGGCGAAAAGCAACGTGTGTGTATCGCCAAGGCGTTGGCTGCGGAACCCAATCTGATTATTTGTGATGAGGTGACCTCGGCGCTGGATCAACTAGTTGCTGAGGATATTTTGAAGTTGCTTCAACGCCTGCAAAATGAACTTAGCATGTCCTATTTATTTATTACCCATGATCTCGCCACGGTGAAGGCAATATCCGATGAAATTGTGGTGATGCTACAGGGTCGGGTGGTGGAGTATGGCACCCGCGATGAGGTGCTGGCCCCGCCGCACCATGAGTACACGGAACTACTGTTGGCTTCGGTACCAGAAATGGATCCGGACTGGCTGGACAATCTGCTCAAGACGCGGGTTGGCGCGCTTCTACGTGAGGGACCTGCGAGCGAGCATGCGGTCAAAAACAAACAATAAGTTAAGTAAATTCGGAGCCACTGGTCTATGAAACGTATTGCCGTTGCCGGTTTTCAACACGAAACAAATACATTCGCATCGACTCTTGCCACTTACGAGGAATTTGAAAAGGCGGATGCTTGGCCCGGACTGATTCGGGGCGACGAGGTCATACGCGCTTTATCGGGAGTTCATGCTTCTCTCACTGGATTTGTGGATGCGGCGATGGCATCGGGTGGTTACGAGATTATTCCAGTGCTCTGGTGTGCGGCAGAACCGTCGTCCTATGTTACGACCGATGCATTTGAGCGGATTGCCGACATGATTGTGAACGATATCGGGTGCGCTGGTGATCTGGATGGTATTTATATGGAACTGCACGGGGCTATGGTCACGCAGAAGCACGAAGATGGTGAAGGCGAACTTCTTCGTCGTATACGTGATGTGACGGGTCCCGATCTACCTATAGCTGTGAGTTTTGATTTCCACGCGAACGTGACGCCTGAGATTATGAAACATGCGTCCTCAATCAACATTTTTCGCACCTATCCGCATATTGATTTGGTGGAAACAGGTGCAAAATCTTTCACGTCCCTAGAGCGATTATTGACAGCAGAGCCATTGTTCAAGGCCTTTCGGCAGGCGCCGTTTCTGGTGCCATTGACCGCCCAGCATACGGGATCAGAACCATGCCGATCGCTCTACGCGAGCTTGGATCAACTGGTTGGTGAGAGCTTTTGTACGGCTGATATCGCGATGGGCTTTCCCCCGGCTGATATCTTTCATTCCGGGCCCTCCGTGGTTGCCTATGCTGGGTCACAGGAAGAAGCTGATAGTGTAGCTGACACGTTGCTTCAGTCTTTTATAGACGCCGAAGACATCTTTAATGATGGCCTTCAATCACCAGAATCTGCGGTTGCAGATGCCATGGCCTATACGGGACCCAAGCCCGTGGTTATTGCTGATGCCCAGGACAATTCGGGGGCAGGCGCGTCCTCGGACACCACGGGTCTCTTGAGTGCGCTGGTGCGGGGGAACGCTCAGGGTGCCGTTTTAGCACTGCTGGATGACGCCGAAGTGGCAGCTAAATCTCATAAAATGGGTATGGGTGCAGAGTTCATGGCTTTCTTAGGTGGTAAGTCCGGTCAGGATGATCAGTATTCCTTTGAGGGCCGCTTCTGCGTCGAGGCTCTCAGTAATGGCGAATTTCCTTTTACCGGTGCAATGTTCAACGGTTTTACCGCTAGCTTGGGCCCCATGGCGGTGCTACGCGTACTGGATACACCTGCCGATGTCCGTATCGTCATCGGCTCCGTGCGGTGCCAGTGTCTAGATCAGGCGATCTTTAAGCATATAGGTATTGATCCAGCGGAGCAGCGCATCGTCGTGGTCAAAAGCAGTGTTCACTTCCGGGCCGATTTTGAACCCATTGCGGGCAGGGTCCTAGTGGCCGAAGCTCCCGGTGCGCACCCGTGTCGCCTTGACAATATCACCTACCACAATCTGCGTCCCGGTGTACGCCTTGGGCCAGGTGGACGACCCCATGGAAGAACTGAAACGTGAAGAACCTGGTGAAATATATTGTGGTCACTAATGAGCGGATCAAAACTAAAGAGGGTGGCGTATGAAAGATACCTCTGGATCTATAATTGAACAGGGTTAGGAGAGGGAAAGAATATGGCTGAACTAAAAGGTATTAATTTGGCGATGCAGACGCCCTTCGATGATATGGGCGCTGTCGATTACGGGCGATGGGAAGAACTAATTGATATTTATATCGATGCAGGCGTTCATGGTCTGGTTCTGGGCGCAGGGACGGGTCAGCATCCCTATCTGACAGAAGACGAGTGTAATAAACTTTATGAAACTGGCATTCGTCGCATTGACGGGCGGTGTAACAGCATCTGCCAGACCTCCGCTTTGAATGTTAATGAAGTTATTCGTAGGTCGAAACATTCAGAGGGCGCTGGTGCTGATGCACTGATGATCTTGCCGCCTTACCTTGAAGGCCCAGCCGATGATGAAGGACTTTTTCGATTTTATGCCGATATTGATAGTGAAATTAGCATTGATATTGTTGGATACAATATTCCCCAGACAACGGGGCTGTCTGTTTCTGTGCCGTTGTATAAACGACTGAACACACTGGAACATTTCAATTACATCAAAGACAGTGCGGGTGACTTGTCCGTCCACCAGGCATTCCTTCAGACCGGTGGTCAGGTCCTAAATGGATGCGATACCACCACGGTGTTTGCCCTCATGGCTGGGGCAGTTGGTGCGATTTGGGGCGGTGCAAACTATATGCCTCGCGAAGCGGTTCGACTCTATGAATTTGTGGCTGCGGGGGATTATACGGCTGCGCTGGAACTCTGGGTGCGCATGATACCGTCATTGCTTTTTATCTGGCATGGGGATTACAACCCGGCAGTGAAATCCGCGTGTCGGATTCGTGGGTTTGATGGAGGTGGCGTACGGCGGCCATTACGTCCGCTAAGTGCAGAGGCGGAAAAGGAACTCAAGGCATCTCTCGCATTTCTTGATTCTTGAGTTGGGGCTTGTTGAAGCCTCTAAAGTCTATCGGCCTAATACACCTGGGACTCTAGAATCTGTCG